>CAYGKX010000514.1:2879-3202 GCA_964350225.1 uncultured Rhodospirillaceae bacterium
CAAAACAAGGGGAAAGACGTGGATAGATTTTTACTCTAATTATTTAGATAAGTTTGCAGAGAAGGGCGAAAATATAAACCTCTCCTACATGGATGTTGGGAAGGAGCATTTGGAATTTTTAAAGCTTCATGGGCTGGAAAAGTCCAGCAATATTTTGGATTATGGATGCGGCATACTTAGAACGGGTGTATTTTTGGCCGACTATTTGGATAATGGAAGATATACTGGCGTCGACATATCTGCGAAAAGACTTTCAAAGGGCATTAAGGTAATGGAAAGAGCAAGCATAGATGCAAGATCTTACAAACTGATTCATGTAAAAG
>CAYGKX010000515.1:0-3200 GCA_964350225.1 uncultured Rhodospirillaceae bacterium
TGATCGATCATCTGATGCGGGAGAGGGGCCTGACCTGGCACGAGGCCTACGTCATCTGCTCGGTCGCCGTCGATCTGAAGATCACGGAAATCGTCGATGCGCCCAATTGGCTGGTCTCCGCCTTCCTGCCGGAATCCATCTTCGTCTGACCGGATCCGGTCCCTACCCGGCGGCAGTCAGAGCCTGGCGATCCGGTCGACAAGCCTTTCCCGGGCGAAGTCGATGAAGGTGCGCATCTTGAGCGGCAGGGGACCTCGCTCCGGAAAGACGAGACTGACCGGCGAAGGCTCCGGTTCGTAGCCGGCCAGAAGGGTCTTGAGGCGGCCGGCCCGCTCGGCGTCCGCCATCTGGTAGCTGAGTACACGGGTGATGCCCAGGCCTGCGGCGGCGGCGTCGACCGCCGCTTCCGCCGTGTTGACGACAAGCCGGGGCCGGATGGGGACAGGGATCACGGTTTTTTCCTGCCGGAAGGTCCATTTCGACCGCGACATCAAACCATCGAAGGTAATGCAATCGTGCGCGGACAGGTCGCCCGGATGTTCGGGTGCCGCGTGGTCGGCGAGGTATCGCGGGCTCGCGCAGACCACAATCCGCACCTCGCCGATGCGGGTTGCGATGAGGCTGCTGTCAGGGAGAGAGCCGATCCGGAGAGCGATGTCGACGCGGTCCTCGTTGAAATTGACGACCCGGTCGCTCAGGACCAGGCGGACGTCGATATCCGGATAGACCTCCAGGAACGCCACGACGACCGGCAGGACGTGAAGGCGGCCGAAGACGATCGGAGCACTGATGGCGAGTTCGCCCACCGGATTGGCATATTCTCCCGCCGCCATGCGCTCCGCCTCGTCGATCTCAGCAAGGATCTGGCGGCAGGCGATGACGTAGCAGCGGCCGGCGTCGGTCAGTTCCAGCCGCCGGCTGGTGCGGACGAGCAGCTTCGTCCTCAGATGCTTTTCAAGATCGGAGACCCGGCGGCTGACGGTCGGCAGCGGGATGCCGAGCGTCCGGGAGGCGGCCGACAGGCTGCCGGCCTCGACAGCGGCGATCAGGGTGGACATGGCCTCGAGCCGGTTCATGAAATCCTCTCGGAAAGCGGAAGGAAGATTGCATAAAATATCCGCTACTTTGGTTTTGCGGTAGTTCCTAAGTTGGTCTCGTCAGACAGACGCGAAATAAACCTGCGAACCTCCCTCACGAAAGGAACTCCGCCATGTCCCGTATCCCGACCCCCGAAACGATCGAAGACACGCCTGTCCAGTCCCACGACTTCCTCCAGGCGGTGAAGAAGCAGCTCGGTTCCGTGCCGAACCTGTTCCGCCTAGTCGCGAAGAGCCCCGCCGCGATCGAAGGTTATCTGGGCCTGTCCGGTGCACTCGGCAAAGGCAAGCTGCCGGCCGCGACGCGGGAGCGGATCGCCCTCGCTGTCGCGGAGATCAACGGCTGCTCCTATTGCCTTTCCGCACACACCTATCTCGGCAAGAACCTGGTCAAGCTGGACGACGCGGAAATAGCCGCCAACCGTGCCGGCGGTTCCACGGACCCGAAAGCCGACGCGGCCGTCCGGTTCGCCGCGAAGGTGGCCGAGGCGCGCGGACATGTCGGCGACGACGATGTAAGGGCGGTGCGGCTCGCCGGCTACGACGACGCCCAGATCATCGAGATCGTCCAGCATGTCGCGCTCAACACCTGGACCAACTACATCAACGAAGTGGCCCAGACACCGATCGACTTCCCCGTCGTCGAGGCGACCGCCCGGGCGGCATAGACCCCGGCAACCGGCTTCGCGCACCGGCGCGGAGCCGGCCTGTCGCCTCCAACATTGCGAGCGAGTCTCAATCGCGCTATCCAAGACGGCACCGGGCGACGGGCCCGCAGGCAAACGAAATTCGGGGTCGCCGGAATGCGCAGACGTCTCGTTCCCTTCATCACCGCCGCTTTCATGCTTCCGGCCGTCGCGGCCGCGCAGGCACCCAATGCGAAGCCGGTCCGGATCGAGCTGAACAAGCTGGAGCCGGGGGAGGGTAAGTGCCGGACCCATCTGGTGATCACCAACAAGGGGAAGGAAGCCTACAGCTCCTTCAAGGTCGACCTCGTCTTCTTCGACAAGAAAGGGGTCGTCACCCAGCGCATCGCGATCGACCTCGCACCGCTGCGCGCCGAGAAGACGTCGGTGATCTATTTCGACGTGCCGGAGGTCGATTGCGCAGGCTTGTCGAAGGTCCTGCTCAACGACGTCACGGCCTGTTCGGTCGGCACGGATGCGCAGCAGAATTGCGTCACCCGGGTCGAGACGACAAGCAGGTCGGGCGCCCAGTTCATCAAGTAGGCGCGCGGCCTGCGCCTTCGCCCGCCCGAGCCGCCGCGCCGCAAATTGTGAACGCAGACGGTGGCGGAAGCGGCTAGCCTGTTGCCGGTACATTCCGGCAGGAGGACAGGCGGATGACGGACCAGAAGCCCGCCCCGGGCGACATCGATCCCCGGGTTTATGATCTGTATGACGATTACTGTCACGACCGGATCGACCGGCGCGCCTTCTTCGCGCGGGCGAGCGCGATCACGGTCGTCGGCGGCGTGTCGGGCCTCGCCATGGCGCAGGCCCTGATGCCCAACTATGCCGAGGCGCAGGAAATCCAGTTCACGGACAAGCGCATCAAGGCGACCTATGTCGACTACGATTCGCCTGGCGGAAACTCCGGCAAGATGCGTGGCGACGGCCCCTTCCCCGCGGTCCTCGTGGTCCACGAAAACCGCGGGCTCAACCCCTATATCGAGGATGTCGCCCGCCGTGCCGCCGTCGCGGGCTTTCTGGCGCTCGCACCCGACGGGCTCGCCCCGGCAGGCGGTTATCCCGGCAACGACGACGACGGCCGCACGCTGCAGCGCGGCCTCGACCAGGCGAAGTTGCGCCGCGACATGGTCAACAGCGCCCGCTTCCTCAAGGGTCACGGCCGCTCGACCGGGAAACTCGGCGCCACCGGCTTCTGTTGGGGCGGGGCGGCCACGAACTATCTCGCCGTCGAACTCGGCGGCGACCTCCAGGCCGGTGTGCCCTTCTACGGTTCGGCCCCGCCCCTCGACCGGGTCGGCCGCATCCAGGCGGCGATGCTGCTGCAATATGCCGAGAACGATCCACGCGTGAACGCGACCCGGGCCGGTTACGAGGCAGCCTTGAAGAAGGACGGCAAGACATTCCAGTCCTA
>CAYGKX010000516.1:0-3184 GCA_964350225.1 uncultured Rhodospirillaceae bacterium
TGTCCCGGCGCTGTCGGACTATGCCGTCATCAAGCGCGGCACCGGCGGTATCTTCCTGGGAGGCCCGCCGCTGGTGAAGGCGGCGACGGGTGAGGTCGTGACGGCCGAGGAACTGGGCGGCGCCGACGTGCATACCCAGGTGAGCGGCACCGCGGACTACGCGGCGGACACGGAGGAGGAGGCGATCGCGCTCGCCCGCGAGATCGTCGAGACACTGTCGCCTCGCCCCAAGACCGAGATCGACCGGGCCGAGCCGGAAGATCCCTACTACGACCCGGCCGAGCTCTACGGCCTGATCCCGGCGGACGGGCGTGTCCAGTATGACGTGCGGGAGCTGATCGCGCGCGTGGTCGACGGCAGCCGCTTCCACGAGTTCCAGCCCGACTACGGCACGACCCTGGTCGCCGGCTACGCCCGGATCTGGGGCTACAAGGTCGGCATCCTGGGCAATAACGGCGTCCTCTTCAACGACAGCTCGCTGAAGGCGGCGCATTTCATCGATCACTGCACAAAGTCGAACACGCCTTTGATTTTCCTGCAGAATATCACCGGCTATATGGTCGGCAAGCAATATGAGGCGCAGGGCATCACCAAGGACGGCGCCAAGATGATCATGCTCCAGGCCTCCGCCAACGTGCCGAAGTTCACGGTGATCGTTGGCGGCTCCTACGGCGCGGGCAACTACGGCATGTGCGGGCGCGCCTACGACCCGCGCTTCCTCTTCACCTGGCCCAGCGCGAAGCTTTGCCTGATGGGCGCAGAGCAGGCCGCCGGTGTCCTGACCGATCTCAGGGTGCAGGGGATGAAGCGCAAAGGGGTAGAACCGAGTGAGGAGGAGATCGAGGCCATCCGCCGTCCGATCTTCGAGAAGTACGATGCCGAGAGCAGTCCCTATTTCGCGACATCGCGTCTCTGGGACGACGGGATCCTCGATCCGCTCGACACCCGGAACGCCCTTGGCATCGCGATTTCCGCCTCGTTGAACGCCCCGATCCCGGAGCCGCGCCACGGCGTCCTCAGGCTCTGACCGACACCTCACCGGAGAGATTTCCATGCCAGACACCCGCACCCCGTCCGAGGGCCCGTCCGAGGCCCCGCCCGAAGGCCGTATCGTCACCGAGAAGCGGGGCCGGGTCTTCCTGATCGGCATCGACCGGCCGCGGAAATACAACGGCTTCACCCCGGCGATGTTCGAGCAGCTGGGCGAAGCTTACCAGGCCTTCGAGGACGACCCCGACGCCTGGTGCGCCGTCCTCCATGCGGTCGGGAAGAATTTCACGGCGGGCCTGCAGCTCTCGGAGTTCGACATAACCGAGACCGACTTCTTTCCGGCGGGCAAGGTCGACCCGCTCGGCCTGCGCCCGCCGTTCCGGAAGAAACCTGTCGTCGCTGCGGTAAAGGGCTTCTGCTACACGATCGGGATCGAATTGATGCTCGCCGCCGACATCGTCGTGGCCGAGGCGGGGACCCGCTTCGGCCAGGTGGAGGTCAAGCGCGGGCTCATGGCCTTCGGCGGCGCGACGATCCGCTTCGTCGAGCGAGCCGGCTGGGGCAACGCGATGCTTCTTCTTCTGACCGGCGACGATTTCGACCCGGAAACCGCTCTGCGCTACGGCTTCGTCCAGGAGATCGCGCCGGAAGGCCAGGCGGAGGCCCGCGCCATCGACATCGCCGAGCGCATCGCCCGTCAGGCCCCGCTTGCGGTCCAGGCAACGCGGGAGAACAGCTGGGTTTCGGTTCATGAGGGGCCGGACGCCGCCGTCGCACGGTTCCGGGAACAACTCTCCGAGATACAGGCGAGCGAAGATTTCGCCGAGGGGGTGCAGTCCTTTGTCGAACGCCGGGATGGCAGGTTCACGGGGCGGTGATGAGCGCGCCGGGGCCGTTGCCTCCCATCTTGGGCATGCCATAATGCGCGTCATGAGCACCGACACCGAAACCGAACCCTATCGGCAGCACCACGACATGGGCGGGGAACTGCCCGGCGGTCCGATCGACACGGACGAGCACGAGATCGCCCTTTGGCAGCGGCGGATCGAGGCGACCCTGCGTCTCCTCTTGTTTCAAAAGGATCCGAAGCTGCTGACCATCGACGAACTCCGGCGGGGGATCGAAAGCCTGCCGACGGAGATGTACGACAATCTCGACTACTACGAGCGCTGGATCGCGGCGATGACCAACATCCTGGTCGAGAAAGGCATTGTCGACCGGGCGGAACTCGATACGCGGGGCGCCGAGATCGAGGCGCGCAAGGCGGCGGAGGACTGAACCCGTGGCGAAGTTCGCGAAAGGCGAGGTCGTGACGGTGAACGAGCGCTTTCCCCGAGGCGCCCATATCCGCACGCCCTTCTATTGCCGCGGCAAGACCGGGATCGTCGAGCGTATCTGCGGCAGTTTCCACAATCCCGAGGAGCTGGCTTTCGGCACCTATGACGGCCCGGAGAAGATACTCTAACGGGTGCGCTTCATGCAGAGCCATATCTGGGCCGACTACGCCTAGAACCCGGACGACACAATCGAGATCGAGATTTACGAACACTGGCTGGACCCGGCCAGCGAAGGAGAGGCCCGATATGCCCCACGACCCCGCTGAACACGGCCATTCCCACGGTGCGGACCACGGGCACGACCACGACGACCACGCCGCCATCACGATCGACGACAAGGACGGCTATTACCAGCACCTCGCCGACGCGACACGGGAACTCCTGATCGAGAAAGGTTACTTCTCGAACGACGATGTGCGTCAGCTGATCGAGAAGGCGGACGCCCGGTCGCCGGCACTGGGCGCCAAGATCGTCGCGAAGGCCTGGACCGACCCGGCCTACCGGGACCTCCTCCTGAGCGATGGTCGAAAGGCCTTGAAAGAGGTCGGGATCGAGGACCTTGTGACGGCGGACCTGCTGGTGGTCGAGAACACGCCCGAGATCCACAACACCATCGTCTGCACGTTGTGCTCCTGCTACCCGACCTTCGTGCTCGGCCGCCCGCCGGCCTGGTACAAGAGTGCGGCCTACAGGAAACGGGTCGTGCGCGAGCCGCGGGCGGTCCTGAAGGAGTTCGGGACGGAGATCGCGCCCAATCGCGAACTGCGCGTCCACGACTCGACGGCGGACATGCGCTATCTCGTCCTGCCGATGCGCCCGCCCGAGACCGAAGGCTGGAGCGCCGAGGAACTGGAAAA
>CAYGKX010000517.1:0-3169 GCA_964350225.1 uncultured Rhodospirillaceae bacterium
CGGAAGCGTGCCGCCGTAACAACTCATCCTGACTTCAAGCTCCCCACCGCCTGACCCACCCCTCATCCTGAGCCCGTCGAAGGATCAGGGGCGAGAAACACAATACCTCCAGAGCAACAATAAAAGTGCATCTGCAATAAACTGTTCGGCACCGGAGATCGTGCGCGACGAAGCCCCGGAAATCGTGTATCTTTCCGGTCTGTCGGGTCGCGGCTTTGGCGTGACCGGCGACCGGTAAGGCCGTCCTGCCACGACGCGCCCGCGACCCTCGAACCGCGAGTTCGGGAGACGCGAAGATGGAAGACCATGTTCAGAATCCGCATATTCGAAATCCGATCGAATGGGGGCGGGACCAGTTGCGCCTCGCCTCGAAGGCTGTGGGCTCGACCGCTCACGCCATCCATGGGGACACGCGCCGTTTGGCGCGGCCCGAGGTGCGCCAGATATCCGTGGCGGACCTTCGCGAAGCCCTGAGAAAGGGTGTCGAGGATTTTTCCGCCTACCGGACGGACGTCGTTTTCCTGTGCCTGATCTACCCGGTCGTCGGCCTGATCCTCGTCTGGATGGCGTTCGATTACGCCCTCCTGCCCCTCGTCTTCCCACTCGCGTCCGGCTTCGCGTTGCTCGGTCCGGTCGCGGCCATCGGTCTGTATGAGATGAGCCGGCGGCGCGAGACCGGGGTGCAGATTGGCTGGGGCGACGCCTTCGGGGTCGTCCGCTCCCCCGCCTTCGGCGCCATGCTTGCGCTCGGCATCCTCCTGACGATCGTCTTCCTTCTGTGGCTCGCCGCCGCCTACGCCATTTACGCCGCAACGCTCGGGCCGGCGCCGCCCGCCTCCCTCGGCGGGTTCCTGCAGGACCTTTTCGGCACGGCAACCGGGTGGGCGCTGATCGTCGCCGGCTGCGGGGTAGGCTTTATCTTCGCCCTCTTCGTCCTCACGGTGAGCGTCGTCTCCTTTCCGCTCCTTTTGGACCGGGATATCGGGCTTCTGCCCGCCATGCGGCTGTCTGTCCGGACAGTCGCCGCGAATCCGAAGCCGATGGCGCTGTGGGGCCTGATCGTCGCCGGCTTTCTCGTTCTGGGATCCATCCCGGCCCTGCTCGGCCTGGCCGTTGCCCTGCCGGTCCTGGGCCACGCGACCTGGCATCTCTACCGCAAGGCGATCGGCGACGCGGAGGGCGACGACCTGCAGGCCTGAACCCGACCCCGGCCTGCCGCTTCAGGTTGCCGCACTGGGCAATGCGGCGCAGCGTGTTATGCTGCGCTGCAATATCCCTTACCCTGCCCGGCAACCACTGCTAGCGAGATCATGGCTCAGATAGAAACCGCGGAAGACATCTCCAACCTCGCCTTCGGGTTCATGGCATCGAAGGCCCTTTTCACGGCCCTGCATCTCGATATTTTCCAGGCCCTTGACGACGGTTCCCGGTCCGCGGCCGACCTGGCGACGGCGACCGGCATCGACGAGGCCCAGCTTCTCACGCTTCTGACGGCCCTTGCGACCTCCGGCCTGATCGTCAAGGACGGCGACAGCTACGCCAATACCGATCCCGCCAGCGCCTTCCTAGTGCCCGGCAAGCCCTACTATTTCGGCGACTATCTCCGCTATCAGATCGACCGGCAGATGTTTCCGGTCATCCTGCATCTGACCGACGCGATCCGCGGCCGTTACGACCGGGAAAAGTTCGCCGACTATGAAGCGCTGATGGCCGACCCGAAGGAGGCCGAACTTTTCAGCGATTCGCAACACTACGGATCGCTGGGTCCGGCGCGGTCGCTCTTGCGCAAGGTCGACCTGTCCTTCGCGAAGACCTTCCTCGACGTCGGCGGCGGGAGCGGCGCTTTCGCCATCGTGATGGCGCAGAAGCATCCTGACCTGACCGCCCAGATCATCGACTTCCCGAATGTCGAGGATACGGCAAAGCATTACATCGATGAGGCCGGCCTGTCGGACCGGATCGGCTTCATTCCCGGCAACGCGCTCGAGGTCGACTGGCCGGGCGGCCAGGACTCGATCCTGATGTCCTATCTTTTCAGTGGCGTCGGCGGGAACCATTTCGACTGGCTGGCCGAAACGGCCTACGACCGGCTGAACCCCGGCGGCCTCGTCATCATCCACGACTTCATGGTCGAGGACGACCGGTCCGGCCCCCATCTCGCCGCCCTGTGGCAACTCCAGCACATGGTCTTCACGCCGAGCCACGTTTCGCTGACCGCCGCGATGATTGCCGGCCTCCTCAAGGACAAGGGGTTCGAGGTCGAGCTGTCGGACGAACTGATCCCCGGCATGACCAAGGTGGTGGTGGGACGGAAGCCGGTATAAGGCTCCATTCGCCGTCCATCGCGTACCCACCGGGCAACTCTCCCGCTGGTGGCGAAGCCGCGTCGATGCGGGCCAAACCGGCCGGCCTCGGCCAGAACGGGCGGGTCGTTCAGCCCCGACCGAGAAACAGGTCGATCCGGGTTCGCGCCGCCTGGCCCGGCGCGGTCTCCCCGCCGGCCACGGCCGCTTCCAGATCCGCAAGCGCGCCACGCACGGCCGCGTTGTCGCGAAAGTCCGCGAGCAGCGTGTCGGAAATCTCGCTCCACATCCAGGCCTTCGCCTGACCTGCGCGGCGCGCGTCAAAGGCGCCCGCCTCGACCATCGCCGCCTTGAAACGCCCGATGGCCTCCCAGACCGGCGCAATGCCCGTGCCCTCGAGCGACGAGCATTGCAGGACCTCCGGCCGCCAGTGGGGCGACGCCGGGGTGAGGAGCTGGAGTGCGTGGTGATACTCGCCTGCCGCCCGGCCGGCCGCAGCCTTCAGGTCCCCGTCGGCCTTGTTGACGACGAGGAGATCGGCCAGTTCCACGATCCCCTTCTTGATGCCCTGCAACTCGTCGCCGCCGCCGGGCACCAGCAGCAGAAGGAACATGTCGACCATGTCGGCGACCGCCGTCTCCGACTGGCCGACGCCGACAGTCTCGACAAGGATCACGTCGAAGCCCGCGGCCTCGCAGAGCAGCATCGCCTCCCGCGTCCGCCGCGCGACGCCGCCGAGGGTCGACCCGGCGGGCGACGGGCGGATGAAGGCGTCGCGGGAGCGGGGCAGTTCCTCCATCCGCGTCTGGTCGCCCAGAATAGACCCCCCGGAGCGTTTCGACGTGGGGTCGATGGCAAGCACCGCG
>CAYGKX010000518.1:0-3167 GCA_964350225.1 uncultured Rhodospirillaceae bacterium
GGTTCGAGATGTCGACCTGTTCCGCGCTCAGGATATTGACGACGAAATGGGTGCTCGCCTGGAAATGGGCGAAGGAATAGCTTCGCCGGTCGAGGCAAAAGAGCACCAGCGGCGGGTCGAGGGAGACCGAACTGAAGGAATTGGCGGTCAGACCGACCGGCTCGCCGTCGTCGGACATCGTTGTGACAATGGTGACGCCGGTGGCAAAGCTGCCGAGGGCATTCCTGAATTCTCGGGGATCAAGCGCCATTGCCGCTGCAAGCCTCGTTTGCTGCCGAAAGGATGGATGGGCGCCTGTGCCTGCCGCGGTCCGCCGGGGTTCGCGGCGAATAAGCCGTGGGACGGATCGGTGGGACGCACCCTTTGCCGGGCCTGCCGCCACCCTGGCAGCGCGACCGGCGAGCGCACCCTAACCTCCGGCCGCGGACAGGTCAAAACCGTATCGGTGCATGGCCTGCATGGTCCGGGCGCGCGTCCGTCCCACAGTCTGCCCACTTGCCGGCGGGCACCCGGCGACACAGGGCGCACGCCGTGCCCCCGGCGTTTCGCCCTTGAAAGCCGCGCAGGCTATGTGAAAATAGAATCTCCAGCCTGCCGGAGCGCCGCTGCGCCTGCGCGTCGGCAGTCTGGGATGAATGAACCGTCCGGCGGAGACAACGTACCGGTATGATCGTTTCGGGCACCGAGCGCCACAGGGCATGACTTCCCAGACCGCCAAGCTGCCGCGTTTTTTCTATCGCATGCCGCCGCGGCCCTGCCCCTATCTGCATGGCCGGACGGAGCAGAATATCTTCACCGAGCTTGCCGGCCCAAACACGAACCAGCTGTATGACGCGCTGACCCATGCGGGCTTCCGCCGGTCGCACAATGTCGCCTATCGCCCGGCCTGCCCGGGATGCCAGGCCTGCGTTCCCGTCCGCGTCGTCGCCGACCGCTTCACGCTCAGCCGTTCCCTCCGCCGTGTCGTTCGCGCCAACATGGATGTCACCGAGGCGGTCGTGCCGTCGCTCGCGACCGCCGAGCAGTACCAGCTGTTCGCCCGCTATGTCAGTTCGCGTCACGCCGACGGCGAGATGGCAGGGATGACCTTCGCGGACTATACGGCTATGATTCAGGACAGCCCGCTGCACACCGGCATCGTCGAGTTCCGCGACGGACGGCAGCATCTCGTCGGCACCTGCCTGATCGACCAGTTGAACGATGGGCTGTCCGCCGTCTACAGCTTCTTCGAACCGGACCTCGACAGACGCAGCCTCGGCACCCTCATGATCATTCGCTTGATCGAACGGTCCCGGGCGCTCGGCCTGCCCTATCTCTATCTGGGTTACTGGATCTCCGGCTCCCGAAAAATGGCCTACAAGGCCCGGTTCAGGCCGCTCGAGGGCCTTGGCGCCAACGGCTGGCATGCCATGGATCTGTCGCCGGCGACGGCCAAATAGCCCGACCGCATCGCGCGGGGAACCGCCGGGGTCGGTTTAGTTGCGATTCCGTTCACAGCTTCTATAATTCTCGCGATCCGGCCCACACTCCGCCTCGGCGCAGGTGGGCAGGCTTGGCGGCGGCACCGATAAGGAGGCTGGCGAAAAGTCGGCCGATCAGGAAGGCCGCCGTCATCTTAGGGAGACCGAACAAGAAGTGATGAGGACGAACACATGAAACGTCGCTCTTTTATCCAAGGCGCATCCGCAGCCGGCGCCGCCGCGGCAACAGTCGCAGCAGCAGGCTTCCCGACACCGGCTATTTCCCAGGGCCGGAAAGAATTCAAGATGGTTACCTCCTGGCCGAAGAACTTCCCCGGCCTGGGTACGGCCGCGAACGAGTTCGCGCGTCGGGTTTCCGCCTCCAGTGGCGGTAAGTACACAATTCGCGTCTATGCGGGCGGCGAACTGGTTCATCCGCTGAAATGCAACGATGCCGTGCAGCAGGGCACGGCCGATTTCTACCATTCGGCGGACTATTACTACGGCGGCAAGAGCCCGGCCTACCTGTTCTTCACGGCCGTTCCGTTCGGCTTCACCGCGAACGAGATCGATGCCTGGATCTACCATGCCGGCGGACAGAAGCTGTGGGACGAAGTCGGCGCCCAGTTCGGTATCAAGCATCTCGCCGGCGGCAATACCGGCTCCCAGATGGGCGGCTGGTTCCGCAAGCCGATCAAGAGCGTCGAGGACTTCAAGGGCCTCAAGATGCGTATCCCCGGCCTCGGCGGTTCGGTGATCAACAAGCTTGGCGGCACGTCGGTCACCCTCGGCGGCGGTGAGATCATGCCCGCACTTCAGGCCGGCAACATCGACGCGACCGAGTGGGTCGGCCCCTGGAACGACCTCGCCTTCGGCTTCTACAAGGTCGCCAAATACTACTACTACCCGGGCTTTCACGAGCCGGGTTCGATGCTGTCCATCGGCGTCAACAAGGCGATGTGGGACAAGCTGTCGAAGTCGGACCAGGCGATGATGGCCGACGCGGCGCATGCCACGAACAACTGGAGCTTTGCCCAGTTCAACGCCAACAACACCCAGGCGCTCGAGACCCTGATCAACAAGCACGGGGTCCAGCTCGAGGAGTTTTCGGACGACATCTACAAGGCCTTCGGTCAGGCCTCGAAGGTTGTCCTGGAGGAAACCGCGGCGAAGAACGAGCTGACCAAGAAGGTCTTCGAGAGCTTCATGGACTTCCGAAAGAAGGCCCTGACCTGGACCAAGCTGTCCGACCAGACCTACGCGAACAAGCGCGAACTGTACAAGTTCTAGTACGTGCTGGACGCAAAACGTCGGGAAACCCGCATCGGCTCGTTGCCGGTGCGGGTTTCTTTTTTGTAGGCTCCATTAAAGTGCCGACACCATAACGACCCCCGGAACGGGGGCTTGGCTTCACACAACGTTCTTCTGGGGGAACGCTCTTGTCGCAGCAGCAACCTGCAGTCTGCCGCGCTATCGATGCGTTGAATGAGCATCTCGGGCGCATCGTGGCATGGACCGGCCTGATCATGGTCCTGATCCAGTTTCTTGTCGTGATCCTGCGCTATGTCTTCGCGATCGGGTGGATCCCGCTTCAGGAATCGATCCTCTACATGCACGGCATGCTGTTCCTGCTCGGCGCAGGATTTACCCTGAAGGCCGACGGGCATGTTCGGGTCGACATCTTCTATCGGGAAGCGTCGGTCCGGA
>CAYGKX010000519.1:0-1860 GCA_964350225.1 uncultured Rhodospirillaceae bacterium
CATCCCGGCGAGGCCACCTTCCCGGTCTCCTGCTTCGTCGTGAAACGCGGCGGCATGGTCGTCTTCTGTGCCGGCACCACCGGCTACAACCTGACCTTCGACGCGCGATTCGTCTGGATGCGGCAGAAGCGTATCCAGGGCTCCCACTTCGCCCACCTGAAGCAGGCCGCGCAGGCCAACCAGCTGGTGATCGAACGGCGTATCGACCCCTGCATGTCCGAGGTCCTGCCCTGGGCCGACATTCCGCGCGCCCATATGAAGATGATGCGGAACGAGCACAAGCCGGGCAATATGGCCGTGCTCGTGCAGGCCAAGCGCCCGGGTCTGCGTACGCTGGAAGACGCCATCGACGTATGAGGCCGGCCGGCGGCGGCGGAGCGAAAGGAGACGGGCGCTCAGGGAAGGGTGCTGCGATGTTCCGTGCTGCGACGACTGGCGGCCTGGCCATGTGGCGCCGTGGGAGTGAAACGAGACATGACGGCAAGACCACATACTTTGTCGACGGGCCGTGCGCCCGGCGAACCGGCGCCGGCGCGGCGGCATGACGGCCGCGCGGCAAGGGGCGGGCGAAAGCTCGTCCTGCTGCTGGGTGCGACCGCCCTCCTCGCCGTGGGAGGTTGCAGTACCCGGGACAGCGGCGGCGGCTCCGTCTACCGCTCTCCCGGCGGCGGAAAGAAGGTCGCCAAACCCGCGCCCCGGGGCAGCGCGACGGGCAGCCTCGAGACCTCGAGCACGACCGGGAGAAAGAATGCCGGGAGCGAGACCGGCGCGCCGAAAGGGGCGAAACCCGGCAGCACCAACGTCTGCAAGGCCAGGAGCCCGGGCATGATCACCTTCTCCAAGCCGGTGCCGGCGGACCAGCTTGTCACCGTGGCCGCCGTCGGCGACGTCCTTTTGCACGATTCCGTCCAGAAGCGCTCAGCCGGGCTCGCCAGCGGCTTCTATGCGCTTTTCTCCGGCGTCGCGGACCTCATCCAGGCGGCCGACATCTCCTTCGCGAACCTCGAGGGACCCGCCGCCCCCGGCGTCGCCAAGAACGGCAAGAAGGTGAAGGAGCCGAAGCGGCGTTACGACGGCCGGGTCTATTCCGGCTATCCGATGTTCAACTACCACCCGTCCGTCGTGCAGGACCTGAAGCTGGCCGGCTTCGACGTCCTCTTGACGGCCAACAATCATTCCTTGGACCGCTACGCGCTCGGCGCCGACCTCACCGTCGCCGCGGTCAAGGCGGCCGGGCTTGCCTATACCGGCACACGCACCCAGACCGACAAGAAGAGCCCCTGGTACGCCATCACGCCGGTGGTCAAGGGCGGGAAGCGCTACAACGTCGCCTGGCTCGGCTGCTCCTATTCGACCAACGGCATCCCGGACCGCAAGGGCCAGGTGCTGATGTGCTACAAGCAGCGCGGCCTCGTCCTGTCGACGATCAAGAGCCTCGCCGCCCGACCGGACATTTCCGCCGTCATCCTTGCGCCGCACTGGGGCAACGAGTATCGCCACCGCCCCAACCGGCGGCAGATCCAGCTCGCCCAGGCGGCCCTGAATGCCGGGGCAACGGCGGTGATCGGCACCCACCCCCATGTCATCCAGCCGATCCAGCGCTTCACCACGGCCGACGGGCGCGAGACCCTGATCGCCTATTCGCTCGGCAACTTCGTCCGCAACCAGATCGGCCTGCCGCGCCGCACGTCCGCGATCCTCATGCTTGGCCTCGCCCCGGACGAGGCCCGCCCGGGCAAGCTGCGCATGGCCGACGTCGGCTGGATCCCGATCTGGATGCGGAAGGACGCCGGCGCCATGCGGGCGGAGGCGATCGACCGGCCCGGCGTCAAGGCGCCCGCTGCCTACAAGCGCCACCTC
>CAYGKX010000519.1:1870-2919 GCA_964350225.1 uncultured Rhodospirillaceae bacterium
TGCCGAGCGGGAACATCATCCCGCCGTCTCTCCCCTATTTCAGCAAATGGTCCTGCCGCGGCGACACGTCCTGAGCCGCGACGGGACCGCCGACAGGAGCCCTACATGACCAATGCCGCGCGGACCCTCGACACCGACAGCGACATGACGGCCACCGTTCTGCCCGACCTGCTGCCCTTGTGCCGCGAGGCACTGACGGCCGCGGATCGCCTGAAGGGCGCGGCGCAGGCGGGTGTCGATGCGCTGGTTCGCCCGGGAGAGAAGGTCGACCCGGCGGCGCTGGAGGCGGAGCAGTTCGCGGCCCACGGCTTCGCGTGGCTGTCGACCTATGTCGAGGCGCTGCGCCAGACCCTGGACTGGGCGGAGCGGCTGGAGGCGGAGGGGCGCCTCGGCGAGCTCGAGAGCCTGATCCTGCAGGCGGGCTTCGGCGAGTATCTCTGGCAGATGTGGGGCGGCATCCCCCTGTCCCAGGGCGAGGTCGTCCGGCCCCAGGACATGAATGTCGGCCCGGACGAGGTCCAGGCCTTCTACACCCCCGCCGTCCAGAAGCTGACCGGCGCGGGCAACGCCAACGCCGTCCGCATGCTGATCGCGGAGCTGATCGGCGAGGGCGACTTCGGCGCCGCCGCCCTGGGCGACGAGATGCTGGAGATGATCCGCGACCAGTTCCGCCGCTTCGCCGAGGACAAGGTCGTCCCGAACGCCCACGGTTGGCATTCCCGCGACGAGCTGATCCCGATCGAGATTATCGAGGAACTGGCCGGGCTCGGCGTCTTCGGCCTGACCATCCCGGAGGAGAATGGCGGCCTCGGCCTCGGTAAGGTCGCGATGTGCGTCGTGACGGAGGAGCTGTCCCGCGCCTATATCGGCGTCGGCTCCCTCGGCACCCGGTCGGAGATAGCGGGCGAGCTCATTCGCCTCGGCGGGACGGATGCGCAGAAGGAGAAGTGGCTGCCGCTCATCTCTTCCGGCGAGATCCTGCCGACGGCCGTCTTCACGGAGCCCAACACGGGTTCCGACCTCGCGAGCCTGCGCACCCGGGCGATCCG
>CAYGKX010000519.1:2929-3159 GCA_964350225.1 uncultured Rhodospirillaceae bacterium
AGGTGACCGGCAACAAGACCTGGATCACTCATGCCGCCCGCGCGGACATCATGACCCTTCTCGCGCGCACCAATCCCGAGGAACCTGGATATAAAGGTCTGTCCATGTTCATCGCCGAGAAGCCGCGCGGCACAGACGACGATCCCTTCCCGGCGGAAGGCATGTCGGGCGGCGAGATCCACGTCCTGGGCTACCGGGGCATGAAGGAATACGAGCTCGGCCTCGACGGC
>CAYGKX010000520.1:0-3157 GCA_964350225.1 uncultured Rhodospirillaceae bacterium
TGATCTTGGTGGTGTCGCTTCCCGTCGTCGGCTCCGTCACGCCCATCGACTGCAGCCGGATTTCGCCGGCCGCGATGCGCGGGAGATAGGCCTGCCGCTGCGCTTCCGAGCCATGCCGGATGAGCGTGTTCATGTTGTACATCTGGCCGTGGCAGGCCCCTGAATTGCCGCCCGACCGGTTGATCTCCTCCATGATGATCGAGGCTTCGGTGAGGCCCAGGCCGGAGCCGCCATACTCTTCCGGGATCAGCGCCGCCATCCATCCCTCCCGGGTCAAGGCGTCGACGAATTCCTCCGGATAGCCGCGCGCCTCGTCCACCTTGCGGTGGTATTCAGGTGGGAACTCGGCGCACAGCGCGCGCACGCCGTCGCGGATGTCCTGATACTCGTCCGGTTGGGAATTCATCCAAGCCCCCATCTGCCCATTGAAACCGGGGCCAAATAAGCGCAAGCCCGGCGATTGCACAAACATATGTTCGACATGGCGCCGAATATGGTCCGGGCAGGCCCGCGGTCGACGGGGCAGGTCGCCTAGGTCTTGCCGCCGCGCAAAGATGCGACCAGCGTCAGTTCCTCTGTATTGTTGAATGAGCCCAGGGTCCGCCCTCAAGCGAGGCTGAACCGGAAGCCCAGTTCGACCACCGGAGACTCTTGGGCGAAATCCCCGGATTGCCCCCGGCGAGACCGTCGCTGCCCCGGGCCGAGAACGCGAAAGCGCCCGAAACCACGGGCTCCCGCGGCAGGTATCACCAGGCGGACGGTTCGCGCGCGGGCGAGTGGCGGGGCCGGAAGGATCGACCCGAACAGAAAAAAATATATTAATAACAATTGGTTATACGGCCATCCCACAACGGCCTCGCCGTCGACACGGGATCGAAGCGCGAGCCGAACCGTATCCACCGCAGGCGGGGATCGCCGAAACGCACCTCGATCAAATACTTCGTGGGACGGTTCCCTCCCACGCCGCCGGCGGTCAGCTCGCGTCCGGCTGGACGATGCCGGTATCGAGCAGGTCATCGAGTGTCGGACCGCTGATCATCAGGAAGTCGGCCTCGCCCGGTTGGATACCGCCAGACACGGCTCCCGGATCGCCGAGATCGAGAAGATCGGAGAAGGTCAGGCCGTCGGTGTCTTCCGCATCCGCGACCGCCCCGTCGGCTCCGTCCTCGCCGGCCGGTGCATAGGACTGCGGCTCCCGGGACCCGAAGACGACATAGTCGTCCGCGCCCAGCTCCCGGTGGATCAGGTCGGCCCGGAGGAACCCGCCAGAGCCGACGACCGACCCCTGATCGGCCAGGATCACCAGATCGTCGGAGCCGGAGAAGAGGAGCGCCTCGATGCCCGTGATGTGGTCCATGCCCTCGGCGGCATTCAGGACATAGTAGGATCCTTCGCCGGCATAGTCCGACCCGGCCACAAAATACTGGTCGGAGTTCCCTTGGAGGACCAGCACGTCGAAGCCCGCGCCGCCGTCGACCGTGTCGTTCCCCGCCCCCGTGACGAAGAACTCGTCGCCATCGGTGCCGGAGAGGTCGTCCACCCCCTCGCTGCCACCGGCGGCGGCAAGCGTGACGTGGAAGATTTCCGTCCCCCCATCTCCTCCAACTTCACTTTCGACATCGTTGTCGACGATGATGGCGGTTCCCGGGAAGGGCGGGAATGTCTGGGCGACGATGCCGTTCGCGCCGCTGTCATGGAAATTGTCCGCTGACCAGGAGACGACGAACCCGCCGTCGGGCAGCGCCTCGATCGTCGGATTGATATCGAAGTCGTCCGCCGCGTCGGTCAGGAGAATGTCCTCGCTCAGCGGCGCGCCCGTCGGGTCGAACACCCGAAGATGGATGTCGATGTTGAAGCCGTCTTCCGGAGGCCGGCTCGTCCAGGTTATCGCAAAGTTGCCGTCGGCCAGGATCGTCAGCTTCGGCGTGTAGTCCCGATGGCCGTTGTCCGCGCTGATAACGAACTCGCCCCCGACCGGTTCACCCGTCGCCGTGTCGAAGATGCGGCCCGCGATCGCGCCCGCCCCATGGTCCACGTCCGGGTCCTCCGTGGCCCAGACCGCGACGAACTGGCCGTCCGGCAGCGTTCCCGTCTGCGGAGATGTCGCGCTTCCGCCGGTCTGCTCTTGCAGCGCAATGTCCCGAAGCCGGACAGTGCCGTCTGCATTATGGATGTTCGCCGTCAGCTGGTACCCGACATCCGGGATATACTCGCTAGTGACGGCGATAAAGCCGCCATCGTCCAGCCAGTGGGTCAGCGTACCCTCAATCACCATCTTCGGCCCGACCGGTACGCCGTCATCCGAAAAACGCTGCACATTTGCGCCGCCGGAGTCGTTCCAGCGGACGGAATAGCCGCCGCCGGGAATCGAAGCCACCCACGGGCCGCTGCTGATATTACTCAGATGGACCTCGCCATCCATGGCGCGACCGTTCTCGTCGAACAGGCGCATCATCGCTTGATAGGGGGCAAAGGTTCCTTCCACGTTCTGCCAGACCACCACGAAACCACCGCCGTCCAGCGCTGCGATATCCGGATTACGCTGCAGGTACGTATGCGTCTCGTTGACGGTGAACTCCTCGCCCAGCGGCGTCCCGTCCGGTGCGAACAGGCGAAGCTGTACCTCCGTGCTGTCCTGATCCGGAATGGCCGGATCCGAGGACGACCACACCCCGACCAGCGTCCCATTGGCCAGAACCGTCAGCGCCGGGCTGCCCTGACTTCCCCCCGTCGAGGAAGTCAAAGCAAACACCTCGCTCGGCGGCGCCATGTTTACGATCTCGCCGTTCACCGCGTTGCTCAGTACAACCCGGAACGCCTCGTCGCCTTCGACCAGATCGTCGTCGTGGATCGCGACCGTGATCGTCTGCGCCGACACGCCCGACCCGAAGGTCAGGCTGCCGGACACCGCGTCATAGTCCCCCGATCCGTCGGCACCGGCCACCGCCGTGCCGTCCACGCTCGCGAAGTCCACCGTCGTCGCGGTCGCGAGCTCGCCCTCCCGCGTGACGGTAAACACGACCGATCCGCGGTCTTCCGACAGCTGTACTGAGTCGATGGACAGGGTCGGCGCCGGGCCTTCCGCGACATCGTCGACCTGGATGGTGAAGACCTGATCCCGGCTGAGACCGCCCGCGTCTGTCGCCGTCACGGTGAC
>CAYGKX010000521.1:0-3153 GCA_964350225.1 uncultured Rhodospirillaceae bacterium
CCGACGAGGACACCGACGAGGAAGTCACCTACCAGATCGTCGGCGCGGACGAGGGCGACATCGCCCGCGGCCGGATCTCGCTGACCTCGCTGCTTGCCCGCGCGCTGATCGGGAAGAATCCCGGCGACACCGTCGAAGTGACGACCCCCGGCGGGGCCAAGGGCTACGAAATTCTCAAGGTTCAGTACAAGTAGCCTCTCGCGCCGAGTGCGCGCCCCCTGTGGCATTCCCAGCCGCCCCGTGCGGCCCTATGCTGCGTCGCAGCCTCGATCTGAGAGACATCGCTCCAGGCCATGTGCGGCATCGCCGGCATCGTGATGAAGAACGGCCAGGCGCCCGATCCGGGCGTTTTGGACGCCTTCGCCCGGTCACTGGCCCATCGCGGGCCGGACGGCAGCCATATTTGGGCCGATGGCGCGACCGGGCTGGTCCACACCCGCCTCTCGATCATCGACCTCGCGGGCGGCGACCAGCCGCTCTTCGGCGACGACGGGTCCGTGCTCGTCGGCAATGGCGAGATCTACAACTATGTCGAACTGCGTGCCGACCAGGAAGCCGGTGGCGTTTCCTTCAGGACCCGGGCGGACTTCGAACCCGCACAGAACCGCCTGACGGGCGGGCGGGCCGACGCCACGGCCGACTGGCGCGGCATGTACGCAGCCGCCGTGCTGTGGCCGGACGACGGGCGCCTCGTTCTCGCCCGCGACCCCTTCGGCATCAAACCGCTCTACACCCTCGACCGGCCGGACCTGCTGGCCTTCGCGTCCGAGCCCCGTGCCTTTTTCGCGGCCGGCCTCGCGACGCCGGAGCTGGACGAAACCCGGGTCACGGAAGTCCTGCAACGGCAATATTCGGTCGGGCCGCGAACCGTGTATCGCGGGATCGATCGGCTCGCGCCCGGTGGGGTCCGGACCTACCGCGATGGTGGCCTGGAAGCGGAAATCGAGAATGACTGGCGTCCCGCCCCCGCCGAAGCGCCGGCGGACCTCGACGCGGCCGTCGCCGCCTTCGACAGGGCCTTCGAGGAGTCGGTCGCCATCCACCAGCGGTCCGACGTGCCCTACGGGATGTTCCTTTCGGGCGGGCTCGATTCGACGGCGCTCCTGACCATGATGGCGCGGTTGAACGACCGGCCGGTTCGCACCTTCACCTGTGCCTTTCCGGGGACCCGGGTTCATGACGAACGCCACGCCGCGCGCAAGGCGGCAACCGCCTTCGGTGCCGAGCATACCGAGATCACCTTCGACGAAACCGACTTCTGGAGCCTCCTCCCCCGGATCGTCGACGCCTTCGACGAGCCGACGGCGGATTATGCCATCCTGCCGACCTGGAAGCTGGGACAGACGTCCGCGGAACGCGTGAAGGTGGTCCTGTCCGGCGAGGGCGGCGACGAGATCCTGGGCGGTTATGGCCGCTATCGGAAGCTTATGCGCCCCTGGTGGCTGGGCGGCAAGGCACCGCGGGTGAAGGGTGCGCTCGACGGCCTGGGCATCCTCCGGGACGACGGGAAAGCCTGGGCCGAGGCGCCAACCGCCCTCGCCCATGCGGCCGCGCAACAGGACGGTTACTCCCGTCTCCAAGCAGCTCAGTCGGTCGATATCGACGGCTGGCTGCCCGCCGACCTGCTGCTGAAGCTCGACCGGTCGCTCATGGCCCACGGGGTCGAGGGACGGACACCCTTCCTGGACCCTGCCGTCGCGGCCGCCGGTTTCACCCTGCCCGACGACATGAAGGTCCGGGACAACCTCGGCAAATGGGTTCTGCGCGCCTGGCTCACCCGCCACTGCGCGGAGACGGACGCCTTCGCCCGCAAGAAAGGCTTTACCGTGCCCGTCGGCGACTGGATCGCGAAGCGGGCGACGGAGGCCGGAGAGGCCGTCGCCGCCAACCCGGGGATCGCCGAGCGCTGCCATCCGGACGCCGTGCGCGGCCTGTTCCGCGACGGTCTGGAGAAGCGTTCCCAGGCCGCCTGGTCGTTGCTTTTCTTCGCCGTCTGGCACCGGCGGCATGTCGAAGGGGCGGCGCTGACCGGCGACGCGCTCGACTTCCTCTCCGGCTAGGCGGCCATGCCCCTTGTATATGCCTTTGCCGGATTGATTTTTTCGGGCGCATGCCTATGGTCGCGCGCCAGCCGAGCGCCTGTTCCAGCCAACTGTCCACCGACCGGAGACCGCCCGTGAGTTTTACCGCCGTCGACCCCGCCCCGACCCGCCTGAACCGCAGCGAACTGGCCGTCCCCGGCACGAGCCCGCGGTTCTTCGAGAAGGCCGCAAACGGCGAGGCCGACATGATCTTCCTCGACCTGGAGGATGCCGTCGCGACCGACCGGAAGGAAGAGGCGCGGAAGAACGTCATCGGCGCGGTCAACGACATCGACTGGGGCGAAAAGACCCTGTCGGTCCGGATCAACGGTCTCGACACCCCCTTCATGTATCGCGCTGTGGTCGAACTGCTCGAACAATGCTCTGACCGGCTCGACCTCATCATGATCCCCAAGGTGGGAACGGCCGCGGACGTCTATGCCGTCGACATGCTGGCGACGCAGATCGAGACCGCCTGCAGCCGGAAAAAGCGGATCGGCTTCGAGGTCATCATCGAGACCGCGATGGGCATGCAGAATATCGGGGAGATCGCGGCGGCCAGCCCGCGGCTCGAATCCCTGCATTTCGGCGCGGCGGACTATGCCGCCTCAACCCGCATGCGGACCGTGCAGATCGGCGGCGCCAACCCGGACTACGGCGTGCTGACGGATGCGCCGGAAGAGGACGGGCCCCGCGACTTCCATTGGGGCGATATGTGGCACTATGCCATCTCTCGCATGGTCGTGGCGGCCCGCGCGAACGGCCTGCGTCCGGTCGATGGCCCCTTCGGCGACTTTTCCGATGCAGACGCCTTTCGCGCCCATGCCAAGCGCGCCGCCGTCCTGGGCTGCGAGGGCAAGTGGGCCATCCATCCCTCGCAACTGCCGCTCGCCAATGAGATTTTCACGCCGCCGGCGGGTGAAATCGACCTCGCCCGTCGTATATTGGAAGCAATGGAACAGGCGGAGCGGGACGGAAGCGGTGCCGTCGCGCTCGACGGCAAGCTCATCGACTATGCCTCGATCCGCCAGGCACAGCATCTCGTATCCATGGCGGATATGATCGCCGCCCG
>CAYGKX010000522.1:0-3153 GCA_964350225.1 uncultured Rhodospirillaceae bacterium
GCATCAAACCGCTCTATTTCAGCCGCAAGGGCGACCGGTTCCGGTTCGCCTCGTCGCTCCCCGCCATCCTCGCCGCGGGCGACGTCGATACCGATATCGACCCTGTCGCCCTCAACCACTACATGTCCTTCCATGCGGTCGTCCCGGCGCCTCATACCATCGTCAAGGGTGTGAAGAAGCTGCCGCCTGCGACCCTCATGCGAGTCGCCCCGGACGGCACAATCGAGGAGCGCCGATACTGGCGGGTCGAATACGGCCCGAAAAACGGCGACGCGAGGAAGACCGAGGCCGACTGGAAGGAAGAGACGCGCGAGGTTATGCGGAAGGCCGTCGAGCGCCGCCTCGTCGCGGACGTCCCGGTCGGCGTCCTCCTGTCGGGCGGGCTCGATTCGAGCCTTGTGACCGGCCTGCTGGCCGAGGCAGGTCAGACCGGTCTCAAGACCTTCTCCATCGGCTTCGAAACCGTCGGCGACGAGGAAGGCGACGAGTTCAAGTATTCCGATATCGTTGTCGACCATTTCGGCACCGATCATACGAAGATCTTCGTCGATTCGACCCGCGCGCTGCCGGAGCTCGACAATTGCGTCGCCGCAATGTCGGAGCCGATGGTCAGTCACGACAACATCGGCTTCTACCTCCTGTCCGAGGAGGTCGCGAAACACGTACGGGTCGTGCAGAGCGGTCAGGGCGCCGACGAGATCTTCGCCGGCTATCACTGGTATCCGCCGATGCTCGACAGCACGGACCCCGTCGGCGACTACGCCCGGGTCTTCTTCGACCGGGACTATGCCGAATATCGCCAGGCCGTGACCGAGCGGATGGCGGAGGAAGACTATGCCCGCCGCTATGTCGAGGGTCATTTCGCCGAGCCCGGCGCCGATCGCCCGATCGACAAGGCGCTCCGGCTGGATTCGAACGTCATGCTGGTCGACGACCCGGTAAAGCGGGTCGACAACATGACGATGGCCTGGGGCCTCGAGGCGCGGGTGCCCTTCCTCGACCATGACGTGGTCGAGTTCGCGGCCCGGGTGCCGGCGGAACTGAAGGTCAGGGACGATGGGAAATACATCCTCAAGGAAGCGGCGCGCGACGTCATTCCCGCGGGGGTGATCGACCGGCCGAAGGGCTATTTCCCGGTCCCCGCTCTCAAGTATCTCCGCGGCCACTTCCTCGATCGGGTGCGGGACATCCTCTCGCAACCGTCCGCGGCCTCGCGGGGTATCTTCGACCAGACCTACCTTGACCGCCTGCTGCAGGACCCGGAGGGCAATATCACGCCCCTTCGCGGATCCAAGCTGTGGCAGGTCGCGTTGCTTGAATACTGGTTTCAGACACACGCGATCTAGGCGACACCCACCCCGTCCGAGAGGGACCGGCGATGTCCACCGCCAACCGTGACAAGACACAAAGACGCCAGCGCGACCCGCTCCGCCGGGTCGACCGCGCGACACCCTTGACCCTGCGCAACTGGCAGAAGCCGGTGCGCCGGCCGGGCGAAAGGACGAAGGAGAATGTCGCCGTGGAGTGCGGCTGGGGGAGGCTCCTCTTCGCCCACACCTTCTCCGATCCGGCGGAACTCGTCGCAGCCTTCCGCCAGGAGGCGCATGGTCAGCGCGACATCGCGATGTACCTGCGCGATCCGCATGTCGTGCTCTCCCTGGCGCCGCAGGAACTGTTCCTCGATCCGTCGCATACCTTCCGGCTGTGGCTCGACCAGTACCGGCCCGCCCGTACGCCGCCCAAGGGCTTCGTCGTCCGGCGCCTCAACCCGACGGAGGATCTGGACCAGGTCAACCGCATCCTCGACGCGCGCGGCATGGTCAAGCTCGAACCCGGCTTCATGCATTCCAACGCCCGGAACCGGCAGCTCAGTTTCCTGGTGGCGGTCGACGAGACATCGGGGGCGGTAAAAGGCTTCACGATGGGCGTCGATCACAAGCGCGCCTTCGAGGATCCCGAACAGGGCTCCAGCCTGTGGGCGCTCGCGGTCGACCCCCAGGCCTCGACCCCGGGGGTCGGGGAGGCCCTGGTCCGGCGGCTGGCGGAGCTCTTCGCCGCGCGCGGCCGGGCCTTCATGGACCTTTCGGTCATGCATGACAACGAACAGGCCATCGCGCTCTACGAAAAGCTCGGCTTTCACCGCGTGCCGGTCTTCGCCCTCAAAGGCAAGAACTCGATCAACGAGAAGCTCTATGTCGGCCCGCCGATCGAGTATATCGACGACCTGAATCCCTATGCCCGGCTGCTGGTCAACGAGGCACTGCGCCGTGGGATCGGCGTTCAGGTGCTGGATGCGGAGAACGGCTATTTCAAGCTCTCCCACGGCGGCCGGGAGGTGATCTGCCGCGAGTCGCTGAGCGAACTGACCACCGCCATCGCCATGTCCCGCTGCGACGACAAGGCGGTGACCCGCCGCCTGATGGAGGAAGCGGGCCTCCGGGTGCCGGCGCAGCGGATCGTCGCGGCCGACACAGATGTCGATACCTTCCTCGCCGACTACCCCCGTATCGTGGTCAAGCCGGCCCGGGGCGAACAGGGCGCGGGAATCACCGTCGACGTCTCGGATCCCGCCGAAGTCCGCACGGCCATCGAGGCCGCCGGCAAGCATTGCGACAAGGTCCTGATGGAGGAATTCGTCGAGGGCACCGACCTCCGCATCATCGTCATCGACTTCAAGGTCGTCGCGGGTGCGATCCGCAAGCCCGCCGCGATCCAGGGCAACGGCCGGGACACCGTCGCCGACCTCATTCAGAAACAGAGCCGGCGCCGCGCCGCCGCGACGGGCGGCGAAAGCCGCATCCCCGACGATGCGGAGACCCACCGCTGCGTTGCGGCCGCCGGCTTCTCGATGGACGATGTACCGGAAGAGGGACGCAAGATCGTCGTCCGCAAGACCGCGAACCTCCATACCGGCGGGACGATCCACGACGTGACGGATCGCCTGCATCCGCGCATCACCGCCGCCGCGGTGGAAGGCGCCCGTGCCCTCGATATTCCCGTCGTCGGTCTCGATCTTCTGGTGCCGGAGATTACCGGGCCGGACTATGTCATAATCGAAGCCAACGAACGCCCGGGCCTGGCGAATCACGAACCGCAGCCAACGGCGGAACGCTTCATCGACCTGCTGTTTCCGCAGATCGCACAGCGCTGAGC
>CAYGKX010000523.1:0-283 GCA_964350225.1 uncultured Rhodospirillaceae bacterium
CCGTAAGGTGCGGTCCTCCCCCACGCTGTCGTCCTCGAGGTCGGTGACGTGATTGACTACATACTCGTCGTCGTTCGACACGATGACCTGCCGTACCGCGGCCTTTGCCGGATCGCCCTTGCCATTGGCGACATGGGAATAGTCGACCGTCAGCCCCGGGGCCGGCCAGGCATAGACGACCGCGGGCGGTTCGGACTTCGGAACATCCGGCGTGGCGCACCCCGCCAGCGCGGCGAGGCCGAGCGCCATGAGCGCAGCGGAAAAGGATCGGGCGGCGGTAGCG
>CAYGKX010000523.1:293-3147 GCA_964350225.1 uncultured Rhodospirillaceae bacterium
AATCGACGGGCGGTGGGCCCGACAGGTGCGGTAGGCGGTCGGGCGCCCCCCCGCCGTTCAGCGTTAAAACTCTATGTCCAAACGGATAGCGGCACCACCGGCTGTAGAAAACCGCCGTGCCGCGCCAGGAACAACGCAAACGGGTATGGCGGGATCCATCGAAGATATTGCCGGACGGCTCGGGCCGGTCCTGGCGAGTACCGGGCTAATGGTCCGCGGCGCGTTTCATCCGACCGCGGAAGATGGTGTGCCGAGCTGTCTCGATGGACGGCCGGCGGGCACGGTTCTCCTCCTCGGCAACGCCGGTCCGGACCTGTGGCAGGCCTTCAGTTCGGACCGCGACTGCGGCGCGGGCCCGACGCGCGGTTCGCATCCCCTCGACCGCTGGGTGATGGGGCATGTCCGCCGGGCGGCGACGGCGCTGGGGGCGACCGCGGTCGATCCGATGCGCCCACCCCATGTACCGATCCAGCGTTGGGCCCGTCGCGCGGGAGGCGTCTTCCCGTCCCCGCTGGGGCTTCTGATCCATCCGCGATTCGGTCTCTGGCACGTCTATCGCGGCGCGTTGCTGCTTCCGGATCGGGTCGACCTTCCGGACCCGGAAGGGGAGGAGAGCCCCTGCGACAGCTGTACGACCCGGCCCTGCCTGCGCGCCTGCCCGGTCGAGGCCTTTCGCCCGGACGGCTTCCGCATGGACCTCTGTGCCGATCATGTCGAGGGGGACCGGGGC
Organism: uncultured Rhodospirillaceae bacterium; assembly: GCA_964350225.1. Taxonomy (GTDB): domain Bacteria; phylum Pseudomonadota; class Alphaproteobacteria; order Bin65; family Bin65; genus CAYGKX01. Next base: position 1,024 of record CAYGKX010000523.1, read on the forward strand.
GGGGCCTGCAGTCGCCTCGGGTGCCTGGCCCGCCGCGCCTGTCCCGTCGGCCGGGAGTTCCGGTATCCCGACGACGCCTGCGCCTACCACATGCAGGCTGTGGTCTCGACGGTCCGGCGTATGCAGAAGGCCGCGACGTGAGTTCGGGCAAAGCTCCGCCCTTTGCCGGCGGTCGCCCGCTCTATTATTCCCATGTCCAGAAGACGGGAGGGACATCGTTGCGCCGCGTTCTGGAGCGCCTCGTCCCCCTCCGGCACTTCCATCCCGCCCCCGCGAATGCAGAAGGCGGCAGGGGCGAACCGGAGGATGACCTGCCGGAAGCCGATGCTTTCACCGCGCTCCCCGAGGCCCGGTTGTCCGACTTGTGGATTGTCGCCGATCACCTGCCTCCGTTCCTTGCGGACCGCCTTCCGGTGCGCCCCTGGCTGGCGATCACCCTGCGCGACCCGATAGACCGAAGCCTGTCGCATCTGGCCCATCTTTCCCGGTTCGACGAACGATATGAATGGCGCCGGCCGTCACGGCTGATTGAGAACAGGGGCGTGCGACGGCGCCTTGTCGACGATTATCAGACGCGGTTCCTGTCGGCCTACGACCTGGCTGCCGCCCGGGTGGCGTTGCGGCCGCGGAAGGTGACCCGGGCGGATCTCGACCGGGCGACCGAGTGGGTAGAGGCGGCTGACGTCCTTCTTCTGACCGAGCGGCTTTCAGATTCCGTCGCGCTTCTCGGGGCGACGCTGGGGATCGATATCGGGTCGCCGCCGCGGACCAACGAGGCCGATCCGAGGTTCCGGCCCGACTATGAAGATCCCGTCTTTCGCGACCGGATCGCGCAACATGTACCGTTCGACCTGGAACTCTATGACGTGGCGCGGAAGCGTTTCGAAGCGCTTCTCTCCGCGCACAATACTGAAACGGCACCTCCCGGGGCTCCCGCCGCCGCGCGCCCTGCCACGCCCCCGCCCCCGACGTCGGATCAGGGCTGAACCAGCTTCGTCACCGTCACGATCTGCTTGTAGGGCTGGCCCTTGTGGCGGCCGGAGATTTCCATGCGCACGACCCAGTGCGTCTGTAGCGACCACCAGAGATGGTAGGTCACTTCCCGCTTGATGGGTTTCTTCGCCGCGAGGATTTCGTCGTAGGTCTTGCGCTCCAGCACGACCGCGTCATGTTCGGCGTCGAGTACCCTGACCTTCTCGGCGCGCAGGACCGAGAAGGAGGAGCGGCCGCGCAGATAGGGCTTCGCCGAGCCTATCGACTTCAGGGTCGCGCGGAAGACCTCGAAATTCAGGAAGACCTGTTTGCCTTCGGCGAGCGGCCAGAGCCCGTCGAGCGCCGACCAGTTCGCCTTCGCGATTGTCGCGGACTTGCCGCCCGACATTCGTTTCGGTGCGATGCCGTACTGGGACACGATCAGATTGTCGAAGGAAAAGGTGCGTGACGAGAGGATCTGCTCGCTCTTGGCGCTGAAGGTGACTTCATTGCCGTCGGTGCCGGTAATCTTGTGGATGGCCGTGCCGACGGTCTTGCCGCCGCCCGCCGTCGTCATCCGGTAGTGGACCTCCAGGCCGATTTTCGGCGGCGCGTAGGGCACCGGATCGAAGGCGAGGGCCGGTGGCGCCGTCACGGCTGCCATGGCGAATAGGCCCCCGGCGGTACGGCGCGCACCGCGCAGGAGTTGGCGCCGGCTGGGGACAAGGGTCATGGACGGCTCTCTTCGGACGATATCTCCCGCGAAGTCTAACGCGCTCCGTCGCCCGATGCCTAGCGCCGGGGCTGGCCTTGCTTCGCGCCGAAGCGCCGCCTAAGTTGCGGCAGATCCCTGCGGCAACGGCCGCCGCGTGTTTTCAGGAACGGACAGACGCATGACCGACGGACGCTTTGCCGGTACCGATACCTATGTCGCCACGGAGGACCTGATGGTCGCGGTCAATGCCGCGATCACGCTTCAACGTCCGCTGCTGGTAAAGGGGGAGCCGGGGACGGGCAAGACGGTTTTGGCCCACGAGGTCGCCCGGGCGCTCGGTAAGCCGCTGATCGAATGGCACATCAAGTCGACGACGAAGGCGCAGCAGGGCCTCTACGAGTATGACGCGGTTTCGCGCCTACGCGACAGCCAGCTCG
>CAYGKX010000524.1:0-1530 GCA_964350225.1 uncultured Rhodospirillaceae bacterium
TCGATACCCGGTATTCCGTCTACGTCACGCCAAGCACGGACACGCGGATCGTCTTCCGCACGCGCCATTTCTCCGCTGGCATGTTCTGGCTCGCCCTCGGAGGCGTGCTGATCGCGGGCTTGGCCGGGGGGATCGTCGCCTATGTGGCCGGCTAGGGTCGCGCCATGTCGCGCGCGCTGATCGTCGGCGGATCCGTTGGAGGGTTGTTCGCAGCCGCGCTCCTGCGCCGGATCGGCTGGGACGTCGCTGTCTTCGAGAAATCGGCGGGGGATCTGTCCGGGCGGGGTGCCGGCCTCGGCCTCTCGGCGGAACTCTTCGAGGCGATGCGCCGCGCGGGCGCGGCGGTCGACGATACCACCGGCGTGCCCTGTCGCTGGCTCCTCCGCCTCGACCGGGACGGATCGGTCGCAAGCCGCATCGAACGGCCCTGGCAGTCCGGCATCTGGACAAGCATCTATCGGTCGCTGCGGGCGGCGGTGCCGGACGAGGTCGTCTTTCCCGGCCGCAAGGTCGTTCGGGTCGAACAGGCGGATGGCGGTGTCGTTGCGCATTTCGAGGATGGCAGGTCGGAGGCCGGCGACCTTCTCGTCGCCTGCGACGGCGTCCAGTCCACGGTCCGCCGACAGTTCCTCCCGGCGGTCGAGCCGCGCTATGCGGGATATGTCGCCTGGCGGTGTCTCGTGCAGGAACGGACCTTGTCGGCGGAGGCGCGCGCGCTCCTGTCCGACGCCCTCGTCTATGTCTTCCCGCCGGGCGAGATGAGCCTGTCGATGCCCAACCCCGGCCGGGGTGCGGCGGGCGAGCCCGGCAACCGCGCCTATTACGTCATCTGGTACCGTCCCGCCACGGCGGAACGCCTGCGGGAACTGACCAGGGACGCGGCGGGCCGAAACCATGGGGCGGCCATTCCGCCGCCGCTGATCCGGCAGGACGTCATCGCGGAGATGCGGCGGGACGCGGCGGCTTTGTTACCGCCGGTGATCGCGGACGTCGTCACCCGCGCCGATCAGCCTTTGCTTCAGGCAATCAGCGATCTGGATGTGCCGCGCATGGTCTTCGGCCGGGTCGTGCTGCTGGGCGATGCCGCCTTCGTCGCGCGGCCTCATGTCGCGGCCGGCATCACCAAGGCGGCGCTGGACGCGGCCGCGCTGGCGGACGCACTCGAAGGCGTCCCGGATGGCGCCCCGGATGGCGCCCCGGACGATTTCACCGCCGCGCTCGCGGAATACGAAACGAAACGGCTGGCCTTCGGGCAGGCGCTGGTCGACCATTCCCGCCGGCTGGGCGCGGCTGCGCTGGCGGCAGAGTCGGTTCGCGACCCGGAGCAGGTCATGCGTGACTACGGCGCGTCGCATCTGCTCCGCGATTCGTTCAAGTGACGACACCCCGGCTTCGCCTATTTTTTATATTGACGTAAATGTAAAAAAAGAAAATCATCCCGCCAACGCGGGCGGCACCCTTGTGTGCCGGACAAGGCGAGAGCCGGGAGGAAAGTATGGTTCGGGGCGACCCCAAGACGGCGCCCTTCGT
>CAYGKX010000524.1:1540-3133 GCA_964350225.1 uncultured Rhodospirillaceae bacterium
CAGCCGACCTGGCGACGCCGGAGGTTGCGGTCGAGGAGAGGAGCGACGGAACGATCCGTCTGCGCAATTGCCTGCCGCTCCAGACCCCGCCCGGATCGATGGCGGAAGTCTTCCGGGCGCGGGCCGGGGCGACACCAGACAGGGTCTTTCTGGCGGAAAGGGGGCCCGACGGTGCCTGGCGCGAGCTGACCTTCGGCGAGGCCGACCGGCGTTCGGCACGGGTCGCGCAGGGGCTTCTCGACCTCGGGCTGGATGCGGGAACGCCGATTGCCGCTCTCAGCGACGCCAGCATCCATTTCGGTATCCTCAAGCTGGCCGCCTTTCGTGCCGGCATTCCGATCGTCCCGGTATCGCCCGCCTATTCGCTTTTGTCCGCGACCTTCGACAAGCTGCGGCATATCCGGGACCTGATCGCACCGAGGCTCTATTACGGCTCTAGCTTCGCCGCCTATTCGAGGGCTTTCGACCTGCTGCGCGGCGACGGGAGCATCATCGTCGCCGACGATGCGCCCGACGCCCCCGGACAGATGCCTTTCGCCGCGCTGGAAGCGACGGCGCCCGGGCACGCCCTGGCCGCCGCGGAAGCGTCGGTCGGTCCGGACACGGTCGCCAAGATACTCATGACCTCCGGTTCGACCGGGATGCCGAAGGGCGTGATCGTTCCGCACCGGATGATGTGCAGCAACGGACAGGCGGTCGACCAGTGCTGGCGCTTTCTGGGTACGGTCCCGCCGGTCATCGTCGACTGGCTGCCCTGGAGCCACACCTTCGCGACCAACTTCAACCTGAACCAGATCATCCGCCACGGCGGGACGATGTATATCGATGCCGGCCGCCCGGCGCCGGGGCGGATGCAGCCGACCCTCGACAACCTGCGCGAGATCCAGCCGACGCTCCTCTACAACGTGCCGCGCGGCTTCGACATGCTGCTGCCGGAGCTTGAGGGCGACGACGCCTTCGCCGCCCACGTGTTCGAGCGGCTCCAGGTGATCTTCTATGCCGGCGCCGGCCTGCCGCAGGCTGTCTGGGACCGGCTCGAGGCGCTCGCCGTCAAGCATCGCGGGGAGCGGTTACCGATCCTCACCTCGCTCGGCTCGACCGAGACCGGCCCCGTCGCGACCCTGAGCTATTGGGGCTCCGGCATCACCGGCTCCGTCGGCCTGCCGGTGCCGGGCACGGAAGTCAAGCTCGCGCCGGCCGGCAGCAAGCATGAAATGCGGGTCAAGGGCCCGAATGTGACGCCGGGCTATTACAACGATCCTGTGGCCACGGAAAAAGCGTTCGATGAGGACGGCTTCTTCCGGCTTGGCGATGCGGTGCGCTTCGTCGATCCCGAGGAGCCGTCCCGGGGCCTGCTGTTCGACGGCCGGGTGTCGGAGAATTTCAAGCTGCTGAGCGGCACCTGGGTCCATGTTGGTGCGCTCCGCCTGCAGTTGCTCTCGGCCTTGGGCCCAGCAATTCAGGATGCGGTGATCACGGGGCATGCCCGGGAAGAAGTCGGCCTGCTCCTGTTCCCCAATGTCGACGGCTGTCGCCGGCTCGTGGAGCGCGATGCGGTGGGGGGCGACGCGGGGGGCGGCATCGAGGCGCTGA
>CAYGKX010000525.1:0-1421 GCA_964350225.1 uncultured Rhodospirillaceae bacterium
CTTCCGACGCCGTTGCCCATCCTCGCGCCTTGATCGCGAAGGATATCGGCAGCCTGATCGACGAGGCGATCGGCAGCTTCCGCCGCATGGCGGGTGTGACCGTCCCGCTGGAGCCCAAGGGCTTCGCCGCCTATCTGCGTGCGGCCAATGGGCTCCTCGATCATATCGACGGGCTGGTCCGTCTCAAGGACTGGACCGACGCTGAACCGTCGCGCGGCCGCCCCGCCAGGCAACCCGCTGGCGCTCCCGAACCGGATGCCGGCGCTCTTGTCGCCGCGGCCCGGCAGGCGCTGGGTTCCAGCGGAAGGGGCACCGCATGACAGATGCGTCCTTTCCGGAGTTCCTCTGGATCTGGAACCGGACGCAGGAGCTCGAGACCCCGGACCTGCACCTCCGCATCGCCCGCTGGCTCGATGCAGCCTGGCGCTCGGGTCGGAAACAGCTGCTCCTCCAGGCCTTCCGGAACGCCGGCAAGTCAACCCTGGTCGGCCTGTTCAGCGCCTGGCTTCTGTCCCTGAATCCGAACCTCCGCCTCCTCGTCCTCGCGGCGGACCTGGCGCTCGCCCGCAAGATGGTGCGCAATGTCAAACGCATCATCGAACGCCATCCGCTGACCCCCGGTCTCCGCCCGGATCGGGCCGACCAGTGGGCGGCTGCGCAGTTCACGATCAACCGGCCGGGTGAGCTGCGCGATCCCTCGATGCTCGCCCGCGGCATCGGGGGCAACGTCACCGGCAGCCGGGCCGACGTCGTCCTCTGCGACGACGTGGAGGTGCCGAAGACCTGCGACAGCCTGCCCAAGCGCGAAGACCTGCGCGAGAAGCTGAAGGAGATCGACTACATCCTCGTGCCCGGCGGCACCCAGCTCTATATCGGGACGCCGCACAGCTACTACTCGATCTATGCCGAGGCGCCGCGTCCCGAAATGGGAGAGAGCATCGCCTTCCTGCACGGCTTCGATCGGCTGGCGATCCCGCTTCTCGACGGGTCCGGTACCTGCGCCTGGCCCGAACGCTTTCCTCCTGCGAAGATCGAGGAAATCCGCCGGCGTACCGGTCCCAACAAGTTCACGAGCCAGATGCTGCTGGAGCCGGTCGATGCCTCCGACAGCCGGCTCGATCCCGACCGTCTGCGCGTCTATCACGGCGAACTCGACTATCGGGAGCAGAATGGCGAGGCGGCTTTGTGGCTGGAAGGCCGCCGGCTCGTCTCGGCGAGCTGCTGGTGGGACCCGGCCTATGGCGCGCCGGACAAGGGCGACGCGAGCGTCGTCGCGGCGCTCTTCGCCGATGCCGAGGGCGGCTACTGGCTGCACAGGGTCGCCTATCTGACCCACGACCCGGCCCGCGCCGGAGACGTGGACGAGGCGACCCAGCTGTGCCGCCAGGTGGATGCGTTGTCGACGACGCCGGTGGTGTGCG
>CAYGKX010000525.1:1431-3133 GCA_964350225.1 uncultured Rhodospirillaceae bacterium
CCCGCGACACACGGGTTCCGGCGGTGACGGTCGAGACCAACGGCCTCGGCCGCTTCCTGCCCGGCCTCCTGCGCCGGGAGATTGCCCGGGCAGGCCTCCGCGCCGCCGTCCGGGAACACCGGTCCGAACGCTCCAAGGACGCCCGCATCCTCGACGCCTTCGACCCCATCCTCGCGGCGAGTGCCCTGAACGCTCACCGCTCCGTCTGGGACACGCCCTTCATCACGGAAATGCGGGAATGGCGACCCAGAGGGACGGCGGGTGGAAGAGGCGGGACGGGCTCCAGAAGCCGCGACGACGGTCTCGACGCCGTCTCCGGTTGCCTTCTGGCCGCGCCCGTGCGCCTTCCGCGCCTGCCCGCCCCGAACCAAAAGAACCAGCCCGGTGACGGCCGCCTCGACGCCGACTGGCGTCCTGGCGCCGCACCGCACCGGGCGCGGACCGACTTCGAGCTCTAGGTCCGCGCCCCCGGGCGCGGACCGACATCGAAACCGGATTCCGCGCCCGACAGGGCGTGGACCGACGACGAAGCCGGACCCCGCGCCCCATCCCGCCGGCCCCGCCTGCCGCCTTCTCGACGCGCCGCCTCCCCTCCGGCGCGCCGCCCGGGCGCGGGCGGGGCCGGTTTCGTTGTGCCCCGAATTCCGGAGAACGCCCCCGATGGTCTTCCCTTTCGACGAGTTCCAGACCGACCAGCCGCTGCCCCCGCTCTACGACCCTATCGCGATCAAGCGTGTCGAGGACGCCGCCCGCGCGCCCTTCCGCGTCACACCTCGCGCCGGCGCGTCCACCGGGACCGCCGCGTCCGGCACGGTGCCCGATCTGCCGCCGGTGAAGTACTTCATCACGCCGCGGGTGGGCCAGGACCTGTCCGACCTCGGCACGGAAATGCTCGACATCGGCCTGAACGGTGACGGTGACGGCATCGGCCGTGCCGGCGGAATCGCGGCGGCCTCGCCCCGTGTCGGAGGCGCGGCGTCGACCGGGCCGATAAGGATCGCGCCAGGAACCGGGCGCGGCGTGAACCGTGTGCCAGCACGGAGGTCGCGCCCCACGCCGACCAACTCCGCAGACGGTGCGACATCACCAAAAGCCACGGCGTCGACGACCGCTACGCCGATTACGCCCGTCGCCGACCGCGGTACGGCCGGCAAACCCGGCGCGCCAGATGGAAACCCGGGGCCGACTGCGCCGGGCGCCAGTGTCCGAAAGCCAAGCGCTGGCGCCCCGCCGGCAAGCGCATCCTTCGCAACTCCCGTGACCCGCGCCGCCACCAACCCGCACGCCGGCACGGCCGCGACATCCGCAAATCCCCTCGAAAACCCGGCGATCCGCCTGGGCCTCAGCCTCCTCGGCCTCGACAAGCTCATTCGGCAGGCCAGTGACGCGGCGGCGCAGGCCCACCCAAACGACCCGGAAGGCTTCAAGAGGACGTGGGCGCCGGTCGAAAAGCAGATCGTCGACTCCGCGCCGAAGGGCGCACAGGCGGCGGCGAAAGCAACCTGCGAGAACTGCGCGAAGGAGAAGTCGGCGGCCATCCAGCAGGATCTGGACGCGACCGTCCTCAAACACGTCGGCGACTTGGGAGACTTCTATTCAAGCACCGCCGCCGAGCAGGCGCGGAACGGCGATCATGCCGCCGAGACCAAATCGAGTGAAACAGCGCGCCACACGAACGCGACGAAGACCGCTCTCGAAAGAA
>CAYGKX010000526.1:0-3118 GCA_964350225.1 uncultured Rhodospirillaceae bacterium
GGTGTTGGAATACTTGGCCGGGAACACGCGGCTGCCGGTCAGGGCCCCACGGATCGCCATCGCCGCCACCTTGGCCTGGCTGTTGGCCGAGAAGCCGGATTTCGGCATGTCGCCCTGGTTGGTGGCATCGCCGAGCACGTGGATGTTCTCGTCCATGCGGCTCTGCATCGTGGCGGCGACGACCGGGCAGAAGCCGGTCTCGTCGGTGAGCCCGGCGATCTCGGCGATACGCCCGGCCTTCTGCGCGGGTATGACGTTGCAGACATCGACATCGACGACGTCCCCGTCGATATCCACGGACATCGCCGCCGGGTCGACGGAGACGTTCGCACCGCCGAAATCCGGTCCGATGCGTTCGATCATGCCGCCGTAATGGGCCTGCCAGCCTTCCTCGAACAACGCCTGCTTGGAATATTTCTCCTTCGGATCGACGAGAAGGATCTTGGCGGTCGGGTTGGTCTGGCCGAGCACGTGGGCCACCATGCTGATCCGCTCGTAAGGCCCGGGCGGGCAGCGGAACGGGTTGGGCGGCGCGACCATGCAGAAGGTGCCGCCTTCGGGCATGGCGTCGATCTGGTGCTTGAGCAGTTCGGTCTGGCTGCCGGCCTTGTAGGCATGTGGCATGACATTCTGCGCCGACAGGTCCCAGCCCGGCACCGCACCCTCGACGAAATCGATCCCCGGCGAGACGACAAGGCGGTCATAGGGCAGCACGGACCCGGCGGCCAGCGTCACGGTTCGCGCATCGCGGTCCACGCCGAGGGCCCAGTCATGCACCACGTTGATCCCGTATTCGGCAGCCAGCGTTCCATAGGAATGGCGGATCGAGGCCAGGTCGCGGAAACCGCCGATCACGAGGTTGGAGAAAAAGCAGGTGTAATAGTCGCGCGTGGGCTCCACCAGCGTCACATCGATGCCGCCCTTGCTGTCCTTGGCGAGGTAACGCGCGGCGGTCGCACCGCCTGCCCCGCCGCCGATGACGACGACCCGTGGCTTGCCATGACCATCACTCCAGACCGCCGGCGCGGCGAGCGTCGCGGAGAGGGCAGCCGATGTGCCGAGGAAACGGCGTCTGTCGAGTTTCATTGTCGTCCTCCCTGTTGGCGCCGGTGATCGGGCCGGCGCGCCCGGACTGCCCCCTTTTCCCGAGGGATCGGTTATTGGCCCAGCCGGGCGAAATAGGCGGCAATGGCGGCGATCTCGTCGTTGTTGAGGCGGGCCGCCATCATCTGCATCACCGGATGGTCGCGGTCCCGGTTCCGGTATTCGTGCATGGCGATGACAAAACTGTCCTCCGGCCAGCCGGTGACGGCGGGAATGCCCTCCATCTCGCCATCGGCGCGGTGGCAGGTCAGGCATTCGCTGGCGAGGTATTCGCCGTATTCCGGGTCGCCGACAATGGCGAGGATCGACGGATCGATGTCATGGTCCGTGCCGGTGGCGGTGGGCTCGGCCTCGGGAATGTCGCGCGGATTGTCGGAATTCTCCCGCAGCCAGGCCAGGACATCGGCGCGGCTCCGCGGATCGTCGAGACCGGGGAAACGCATCCTGGTGTTCGGGACAAGTGATTGCGGCTCGCCGATGAAGGCATCGAGGGTTTCCAGCGTCCAGACAAGACCCTCCCGGGCGGCGCTTTCCATCGCCCCGGAATAGCGGAAGTCCGAGATCGCCGCGGCTTGTCGGCCGAAGATGAAGTTGAGGTTCGGACCGATCCTGTTCCCTGCCCCGTCGCCGATCTGGTGGCAGGGGCGGCAATTCTTCCAGAGTTCCGCCCCGCGCGCCACATCCCCGAATTCGCTCGCCCCGACCGCGGCAGCCGGAGCGAACAGGCCTGCGGCCAGCGCCGCGGACAGGCGCGGCCTCGGCACTAGGGATGGGCTTTCAGGAAGGCGATGACCGCGGCGGTGTCTTCCGCCTTCTTGAGACCGGCAAAGGACATCTTGTTCCCCTTGAGGAAGCCCTTGGGGTCCGCGAGATAGCCAGCCAGGGTCTCCTCGTCCCAGATCATGCCGCCGTCTCCGGCCTCGACCATGACCTTGGAATATTTGAACCCGTCGCCGGTACCGACTGAGCGCCCGATCACGCCGTTCAGGACCGGGCCGACCTTGTTCTTGGCACCGACGCCGACCTGGTGACAGGCCTTGCACTTCTTGAAGACTTTCTCGCCGGAAGCGATCAGCGCCGGGTCGAGAGTCTCGGAAGGGGCGGCCTCCTCGGCGGCCGCAAGGGCCTCCTCCTCGGCCGCGGCCTCGGCAGGTGCCTCGGCGGGCGCTTCCGCCACGGCCGCGGTTTCCGTGGCGGCCGGCGTGTCGTCGGACATCGCGGTATCGTCCTCGCCCTGGTCGGGGGTCACATCCAGAACGGCGGCACGCATGGTGATCTCGACGCTCTCCTTGCAGTTCTCCATGCAGGGCTCCTGGCTGAACAGCGCCAGTTCCGTCTCCAACCGGTCGTCGAGAATGAAACCGCCCGCATTGGGCATCTCGACATCGAGGAAGGTCTCCTTCGACAGGACGAAATCGTCGTCCACGAGGTCGTTGGAGTAGAGGATATAGGCCGTGATCGCGTAGACATCGTCATCCGAGAGCGTCTGCGCGGCCCCAAAGGGCATGGAGCGGCGGACATAGTCGAAGACCGGCGAGAGATAGGGCGAGTAGGAGCCGACCGTCTTGAGCGGATCCTCGCGGTCCAGCGTGTCCATGCCGCCCGCGAGCTTGGGCCAGTTGTCCACGCCCTCTGCGAAATCGCCGTGGCAGACGGCGCAATTCTCGGCGAAGACCTCGTCGCCGGTCCAGACTTCGCCCTCGCCCTCGGGCAGGCCGGTGCCGTCGGGCAGGATGTCGAGGTTCCAGGCGGCGACCTCCTCGGGAAGAGCCGGGCGGCCCAGTCCGAACTTGCCCATGGGCGCGGCGGTGTCGTCGCCGGCCATCACGTCGGTATCGCCATGGCCGTCCAGCGTATCGGTGGCGCCGTCGACCATGACGGCCGACACGGGCGCGATCTTGCCCGCCGGCGCTTCGTCCGCCGGTGCGGTGACCTCTCGCGCGATCTTGGCGGGCATCGTGTGTCCGGTCGTGGCCTCGCCGATCGCCGCGGCCTGGCCGATAGCGGCCATCTC
>CAYGKX010000527.1:0-3110 GCA_964350225.1 uncultured Rhodospirillaceae bacterium
ATTAGGTAGACAAATCTGTTTATTCTTCATTTCGGTCGCGACCCCTGAACTGATCCGTGGGGGCAGGCGCTGACGCGCACCCGCCGTGACATTTCAATCCCGACAGACCCCTGGTCCGGGTGGCGGGAATGGCACTATTCCTTCAGATCGAGCACCTGCCGTTCCTCGACCTCCCATTCGACCCCGCCGGAATGGGTCACCGCGCCCTCGTTCGCGGGGCCGACGAGGCGCGCGTACTTCTCCAGGGCGCCGCCCAGGTGCCGGGGGTCCGGCGCCTGCCATTCGGCACGCCGGGCGGCCAGTTCCTCGTCGGACAGCTCTACCCGGATCGACCGGGCCGTGGCGTCGATGGTGATGATGTCGCCGTCCCGGATAAGGGCGAGCGGCCCGCCGGTCGCGGCTTCCGGGCTCGCGTAGCCGATCATCATGCCCCGGGTCGCGCCCGAGAACCGCCCGTCGGTCAGGAGAGCGACCTTTTCGCCCATGCCCTGACCGTAGATCAGTGCCGTCGTCCCCAGCATTTCGCGCATGCCGGGGCCGCCCTTCGGCCCCTCGTAGCGGATGACGATGACGTCGCCTTCCTTGTAGCCCATCTCCTGGACCACCCGGTTGCAGTCCTCCTCGTTGTCGAAGACCCGGGCGGGGCCGGAGAAGGTCAGGGACTTGAGCCCGGCGACCTTGAGAAGCGCGCCGTCCGCGCAGAGGTTTCCGCGCAGGACCACGACACCGCCATCCGGCGCGATCGGATTGTCGTGCGGGCGAACCACATCGCCGTCGGCGGCCGGGAAACGGGCGAGCGCCGCCTCCATGGTCTCGCCGGTCAGGGTCAGCGCATCGCCGTGGAAGCATCCTGCCTCCAGAAGAGTCCGGAAGACGACAGGGGCGCCACCGATTTCGTAGACGTCCTTCGCCAGGTAGGCGCCGCCCGGCTGCAGGTTGCCGATATGCGGCGTGCGGTCGAAGACTTCGGCCACGTCGTCCATGGTGAAGCGGATTCCCGCCTCGTTGGCGATGGCCGGGATGTGCAGGGCGGCATTGGTCGACCCGCCGGTGGCCGCAACGACCGCGGTCGCGTTCTCCAGGCTCTTCCGGGTCACAAGGTCGCGCGGCAGGGGGCCGCCCGCGTCGAGGTTGGTCATGACCTGCAGGCCGAGACGGCGGGCGACAGCCTTCCGTTCCGCATAGACGGCCGGGATCATGGAGGATCCGAGGAGCGCCAGGCCCAGCGCTTCCGACACCATGCCCATCGTGTTGGCCGTGAACTGGCCGGGGCAGGCGCCGACCGTCGGCAGGCAGGCATATTCGATCTCCCGCGCGTCCTCCCGGTCGAAGGTGCCGGCCAGGACCCCGCCGATCGCCTCGTAGGCGGTGAGGACGGTTGCCGGCTTGCCCCGCCACTGTCCGGGCAGGGTCGACCCGCCATAGAGGAAGCCGCCGGGGATGTTCAGGCGGACGAGACCCATCATCATGCCGGGCAGGGTCTTGTCGCAGCCGGCGAAGACGACCAGCCCGTCATAGACATGGCCGCGCACCACGGCCTCCACGGAATCCGCGATCATTTCCCGGGACAGGAGCGAAAATTTCATGCCCTGGTGCTGCATCGACAGGCTGTCGGCGACCGACATGGTGCCGAACTCCCGCGGCGTGCCGCCGCCCTCGGCGATGCCCTGCCGCGCCCAGGCCGCCTGGTCGCGCAGCCCGATGTTGCAGGGCGTCATTTCGCCCTCCGGCGTCGCGACACCGATCATCGGGCGGTTCATCGTCTCGTCGTCGAGCCCCATGCCGCGCAGGAAGGCGCGGTGGGCGGCGCGGTCCATGCCCTCCCGGGTGATGGCGGAGCGCAGCTTTCGGCCGCCGGTCGCGGCGCCGCGCGTGTGGCTGTCGTCGGGCATCTCGCCCTCCTCGGGTTTGGTTCTGTTCGTGGGTCCTCTTGCCGCCGGATCGCCGACCCGCCGGGCGGCAGACGATAGGCGAAGGACCGCCCCCTGTCACCCGGTCGTGGCGGCGGCTATCTCAAAACGCCGGGCAACCAGAGCGACAGCCAGGGAATGGCGACGATCAGCGCGATGCGGACGATGTCGGCGGCGATGAACGGGGTTACGCCCCGGAAGATCGTGCCGGCCCGGACATCGGGCAGCAGGCTCTTCAGCATGTAGACGTTGAGGCCGATCGGCGGCGTGATCAGGCTGATCTCGATGGCGACCACGACGACGATGCCGAACCAGATAGGGTCGTATCCCAGCCCCGTCACGACCGGATAGAAGAGCGGCACCGTCAGCAGCATCATGGAGATGCTCTCGAGGACGCAGCCGAGGGCCAGATAGATCAGGAGGATGACAACGATGATGACGAGCCCGGGCACGTCCAGGCCCTCGATCCAGCCCTGAAGCTGCGCGGGCACGCCCCCGACGTCCAGGAAATTGGCGAAGATCAGGGCACCGATCAGGACGAAGAACATCATCGCCGATGTGCGGCCGCTTTCCGTCAGGGCGCCGATGGTGATGCGGAGGGTCAGCGTCCGTCGTGCGAGCGCGAAGAGGAAGGCCCCGGCCGCACCGACGCCGGCCGCCTCGGTCGCGGTGAAGGCGCCGGCATAGATGCCCCCCATGACGACGAGAAACAGGCCCGCAATGCCCCAGACCTTGAGGAGTGCCCGCCAGCGGGCGCCCCATTTCACCTTCTCGCCGGGCGGTCCGATCTCCGGTTTGAGCTGGACCGAGACCTGAACGGCGGCGAGATACAGAAGGAGACCGAGCATGCCGGGCAGAAAGCCCGCGATGAACAGCTTGTTGATGTCGTTCTCGGTGATGATGCCATAGAGGATCAGCACGACCGACGGAGGTATCAGGATGCCCAAGGTGCCGCCCGCCGCGATGGACCCTGTGGCGAGGCTGTCCGCATAGCCATAGCGGCGCATCGACGGGATCGCGACTTTCGACATGGTGGCGGCCGTGGCGAGCGAAGAGCCGCAGACAGCACTGAACCCGCCACATGCCAGGACGGTGGCCATGGCGAGGCCGCCGCGCCGGTGCCCGACGAACGCATTGCAGGCGTCGTAGAGTTCTTCGGACAATCCCGATCGGGCGATGAACGTGCCCATCAAGATGAAG
>CAYGKX010000528.1:0-3092 GCA_964350225.1 uncultured Rhodospirillaceae bacterium
GGGTCGCTTCTCCCTTCGGCTTTTCGAGGACGCCGAGCAGGAGGCCAATGACCACCTGCAGGAGGGCGGCCACGAGATACCCGGCGCCGGTGACGATGCCGAGGGCCGTTCCGGATGCCTGCGGGGCGACGTTTCGCACATGCCCCGCCGCGAGGATCGACACGCTGCCCGTGAAGCCGAAGAGATAGGTCAGGAGATAAACCTCCCAGATCGGCATGTGCGGCCCGAACAGGAGGTACAGGGTGAAGCCCGTCCCCGCCAACAGGATCGTGGCTCCCAGAACGCGGGGGCGATGGGTCCGGTCGACGAGGAGCCCCAGGATGAAGGCGCCGCTCCCGATCCCGAGAGGCAGCATGCCGGCGATGTCGGTCGATATCGCACGCGAATGGCCCCACGCCCGTTCGTGGGGGACCGCCCACAACTCGACATAGGAGATGAAGGGCCCGAAGGAGAGCCCGAAGAACAGCGCTGCAAGGAGAACCTGGCGATGGGCGATTGCCGCGCGAATGGCGACCGGCTCGGCGGACGGGGCCTCCACTTCCGGGACAGGGGACCGAGGGGCGAACCAGAGCATGACCGCGATGACGATACCGATAGCGGCGACAATGCCCATCAGGACACGCCAGTCGTGCTCGAGCTGCGAGGCGGCCGTCAGGAGAGCGACCCCGGTCACGCCCAGAGAATGGACAACGTGCCATGTGCCGACCGTGAAGACATATCGCTGGCGGCTGACGGCGAGGGCCAGAAGCTTGAGGGCCCCTACCATTGCGAAGGCCGCGCCGCCGCCGGTCAAGAGGCGGCTGACGATCGCCAGCGCTGGCCCCTCCGCGACAGCCAACATCATGCTTCCCGCGGCGCAGACGATTGTGGCGATGGCGAGGACTTTCGTCGCCCGGAAACGGTCCAACAGCATCCCGGCCGGAATTTGCAGGAGCGCGACCGCAGTGAGAAAGACGGCGGAGATTACCCCGCTCTCCGACAGGGCGATACCGAGGTCTGCCGACATGTCCTTGGCGATGAGGCCGAAGGACAGGCCGAGATAGGCCTGATAGACGATGAGGACCGTGGCCAGCAGGAAGAGGGCGCCGGTTGCGGTAGTTGCCGATCGTGACGCCATCAGTTCATCGAACCCGGCGGGCGGCCGCTTCGTGCGCCGCCATCCGCGGTTCCGGCAGGCGGATCGAAAGGATCCAGGCTCCGCATCGCGCGCTCGCTACCATGTCATTCGCTGCTCAGGATACTGACCTACCGGGAGAACGGCGAAAGAGGAATATGCAATCGCGCCCCGGCATCGCCGCTGACGTGGCGACCGCGGCACTGTATCGTGTTTCCCCTCCCGCGGCCCGAGGTGCCGCGCCACAGCGAGCCATGAGGCGTGACGGAACGACCCGCTCCCCGGACCACCGGCCGCCGCAAGAAACGACCTGCCGAACGACGCACTGGAGGGTCGGAGACGCGACCGGATACGCGAGCGGCAAGCGCCGTTGCGGGGACGGACGTCCGGGTCGACCTTGGTGAACATCTCTTCTTTCTCTTCGGTCAGGTCTATGGCAAGCGCAATCGCGACCTGGCGCAGCTCCTTCGGCCCTGGGGCCTGACCAACGCCAAGTATCGGGCGCTGGCCGCACTGACGGACCGCGACGGCAGCACGATCTGGGAGCTTGCCGACCTGACCGCGGTCGAACGGACGACGCTCAGCCGTGCGCTCGACCAGCTCGAGGCTTCCGGCCTCGTGGCACGCCGCCCGCGGGCGGGTAATCGGCGGATCGTCGAGGTGTGGCTGACCGGGCCGGGCCGAACCCTTATCGGCGAGGTCTGGCAGGAAATCGTTGTGCAGAACGAACGGGCGGTCGCCGGACTGAGCGAGCGTGAGATCGCGAACCTCAAACGCATCCTGCACAAGATGATCGCGAACGTCCGGGGCGATTGAACGACCGTCTCGTAGCTACTCGGCGGCCGCGCGTCCTTCGGTTTCCGCCGCGACCAGCCGGTTCAGGATGCGCCGCGCCTGGACATGCCCGCCATCGGCGTTGATGTCGATGACCGGCCGGCCGGGGTTTCGTTCCATCACTTTCTGGACGGCCTCGACCGCGGCACGATCTTCCTCGAAGATCGCGGCGACCTTTTCCGAGAAGATCGGGTCGAGGCTGGGATCGCGGCTAAAGTTCCGGGCGAGCGCCCAGAAGTACCACGTTGTCGTCTCTGTCTCCGGCGTGATGGCGTTGAGATTGCGGCCCTCGACCCCGTGGCTCCGGTCGCCTTCAAGGCCGCCGGTTCCGGCCGGCGCGACGCCGACCTCCAGCACGAGGTTCGCCGGCGGACGGTAATGGATGACCTGCCAACGGTCGCACATCACGTCCTCGCCCAGCTCCGGCTTGGCATCGAGAAGCGACTTCTTCCAGAAGGGCGCCGGTTCGTGGTTCGGGATCAGGCGCTGAACCGTCACCCAGTCGTCGCCAGAGGTCACGGTGATCGGATGCTTCACGACATGGTCGTTCCCGAGCGACGAGCGGTGGATATAGGTCTCGTGGGTGAGGTCGAGCAGGTTGTCGCTGACCAGCGCGTAGTTGCAGTCGAGATAGGTCGTCCCGCCGCTCGAACTCCAGTCCGGGTGATCGTTGGGCTCGAACATCCCCGGGATCTCCGCCGGGTCGGCCGCGTCGGCGTCGCCCGGCCAAACCCAGACCCAGCCGTGACGCTCGACGACCGGGAAGGTGCGAACTCGTGCGCGTGGCGGGATGTTCGGCTGTCCCGGGATCTCGACGCATTTGCCGGCCCCGTCGAAGCGCAGGCCGTGGTAACCGCAGCGGACGGTCCCGCTTTCCATCCACCCGAGGGACAACGGCATTTCCCGGTGGCAGCATCGGTCCTCCAGCGCGGAGATCGCGCCGCTTTCGTCGCGGAAGAAGACCATGGCCTGATTGCAGATGGTTCGGGCGAGGATCGCGTCGGCCGCAATTTCGTGGGGCCAGGCGGCGACGTACCAGGCGTTCAGGATGAAGGGCATCGCAAGTCTCCGTGGCGTCGGGCGGGGAGGTCGCGGGGCGCCACTGGCGGCTCGCAACATATGCGTTTGCACATGTTGAAGTGTA
>CAYGKX010000529.1:0-3083 GCA_964350225.1 uncultured Rhodospirillaceae bacterium
GCCCTGGGAGCCGGCGTTGGGCTGCAGCGAGACGGCGGCGAACCCGGTGATGCGGGCGAGCTGCGTCTCCAGCCCTTCGATGAGAGCGGCATACCCACGAGTCTGGTCGGCCGGCGCGAAAGGATGGATGTCGGCGAACTCGGGCCAGGTGATGGCCTCCATTTCCGAGGCTGCATTCAGTTTCATTGTGCAGGAGCCGAGCGGGATCATCGCCGTGTCGAGGGCGAGATCCTTCCGCGCCAGCCGGTGGAGATAGCGCATCATCTCCGTCTCCGAGCGGTATTGCGCGAAGAGCGGGTGGGTCAGGTAGGGGGAGCGCCGGGCAAGCGCCTCCGGGATCAGGTCCGGCGCCGAGGCCTCCAATGCCGCGATCTCCTCCGCGCCGACGTCATCGCCGGTCAACGCACCCAGAACAGCCGCGACCGTGTCCGCGGTCGAGGTCTCGTCGAAGGAAAGGCAGAGCCGGTGATCGTCGACCGGGCGCAGGTTGTAGCCCGCCGCCCGGGCCCGTTCGAGAGCCGCGGCCGCATCCCCGACCGTCACCGTCAGGGTGTCGAATGCGCCGGCGCCGGTCACCTCCAGGCCGCGTTCCCTGAGGCCCTGGGCCAGCATCGCCGTCAGCCGGTGGACCCGGCCGGCGATGCGCTTCAGCCCCTCCGGCCCGTGCCATTGGGCGTAAAGCGCCGAAACCACCGCCAGGAGGACCTGGGCGGTGCAGATATTGCTGGTCGCCTTTTCGCGCCGGATATGCTGTTCCCGTGTCTGGAGCGCGAGACGGAGGGCCGGACGTCCCTGCCCGTCGATGGAAACGCCGACGAGCCGCCCCGGCAGGGAGCGCTTGAAGGCATCGCGCGCCGCGATGAAGGCCGCGTGGGGCCCGCCGAACATCATCGGCACGCCGAATCGCTGGCTGCTCCCGATTGCGATATCCGCGCCCCACTCCCCGGGCGGCGTGAGAAGGGTCAGGGCCAGGAGGTCCGTCGCGACAACCACCAGGCCGCCCGCATCATGGACCTGTTCGACAAGGCCGCGTAGATCGCCGGCCTCGCCGTAGGTGTTGGGATACTGCAGGAGGGCGCCGAATATCTCGGTCTCGTTCGCCAGTTTCTCCGGCGCGCCGACCACGAGTTCGATGCCGAGCGGCTCGGCCCGCGTTTTCATGACGGCGATCGTCTGGGGATGACAGTCGTCGGCGACGAAGAACCGATCGCTCTTCGACTTGCCGACCCGGTGCGCCAGGGTCATCGCCTCGGCGGCGGCGGTCGCCTCGTCGAGCAGCGACGCGTTGGCGATGTCGAGGCCGGTCAGGTCCGCCACCATGGTCTGGAAGGTCAGGAGCGCCTCCAGCCGGCCCTGGGAAATCTCCGGCTGATAGGGCGTGTAGGCGGTGTACCAGCCCGGGTTCTCGATCACGCGCCGGCGGATGACAGGCGGCGTAACGGTGCCGTAATAGCCCATGCCGATCAGCGAAGTGACCGGCGCGTTTCCGGCCCCCATCTCCTCGAGCGCGTCAAGGACAGCCCGCTCCGACATGGCGGGGGGCAGATCCGGCAGTGTGTCGGAGAGAATGGACCCCGGCGCCGCCGCGTCTGTCAGCGCGTCCAGCCCGTCAAAGCCGAGGGCGGCCAGCATCCCGGCGATTTCCGACTCGTCCGGCCCGATATGCCGCCCGACGAAGTCGTCCTCGCCGGCCAGCCGGCCGACCTTTTCCCCCGAGGCCGCGCCGGACGCGATCCTGCCGTCCACCCTGTCTTCCACCATGCTGTTCCCGTCCTTCGCGCGCCGTCGGCTCCCGAAGGAGCGGGTGGGGGCGGAGTCCGCTCGACCGGCGCGGTCAGTCGAGCTCCGCCACAAACGTCTTGTAGGCTTTCTCACTCATCAGGGAATCGAGCTCGGACGTGTCCGATACTTCCAGCTTCACCAGCCAGCCGTCGTTCTCGGCGTCCTCGTTGATCCCTTCGGGCGCTTCATTCAGCGCCTCGTTCACTTCCGTGACCGTGCCGGCAGCCGGCGCATAGATCTCGCTTGCCGCCTTCACGCTCTCCACCACGGCGAGCTGGTCGCCCTGATTCACCTCGGTTCCGATCTCCGGCAATTCGACGAACACGATGTCGCCCAGCTGTTCCTGGGCGTAGTCGGAGATGCCGACCGTGCCGATCTCGCCCTCCAATTCGATCCACTCGTGATCCTCGGTGTATTTCTTCGCCATGTTCGAATTCTCCCCTCGCGGTCCGTCTCGCGGCCGCGGCCTGTCGACTATCCCTTAGCCCTTGCGGTAGCGTTGCTCGACGAACGGCAGGCCGGCGACCCGGCCCGCGATCGGTTTGCCCCGCACAACGAGCTGCAGGGCCGTGCCCGGCGCGCTCGCCGCTCTAGCCACATAACCCATGGCGACGGGCGCCTCAACGGTCGGGCCATAGCCGCCGGAGGTGACCGTACCGATTTCGCCGCCGTCGCCGTCCAGTATGGCAGCGCCATGACGCACGGGCGCCCTTCCCTCCGGCTGGATACCGACACGGCGCCGGGTCGGGCCGTCCGCGATCTGGCGCTGGATTACGTCCGCGCCGGGGAAGCCGCCCTCGGACCGGCGCCGCTTGCCGATCGACCAGGTGAGCCCGGCCTCGACCGGCGTCGTCGTTTCATCGATGTCCTGCCCCCAGAGGCACAGCCCGGCCTCCAGCCTGAGGGAATCCCGCGCGCCCAGCCCGACCGGCGCGACCCCCGGCTGATCGAGCAGCGTGCGGGCGACCGCTTCAGCCGCTTCGGCCGGCACAGAGATCTCGAAGCCGTCCTCCCCGGTATAGCCGGATCGGGTGACGAAGGCCGGCGTACCGGCACAAGTGGTTTCCAGGCCCTGCAGGAAGACGAGGTCCGCCGCGCCCGGTGCCAGGGTGCCGAGGGCGGCCTCGGCCTCCGGACCCTGCAGTGCGATCAGCGCCCGGTCCTCAAGGATATCGAAACGGCAGCCCCGATCCTCCAGGGCTGGCGCGAGCAGTCCGAAATCGACGGCCTTGCGCGCCGCGTTGACGACCAGGAAAAAACTGTCCTCCCCGGTGCGTGTGACCATGAGGTCGTCGACGATC
>CAYGKX010000530.1:0-3073 GCA_964350225.1 uncultured Rhodospirillaceae bacterium
TGCTTTGGGGGTCTTTCATCAACTGCCTCGCCTCGACCCGCGCCGTCTTCATCTTCCTGTTCCGCAGCGGCTCGGTGAAATGGGACAAGACGGACCACGAATTCCCGGACCAGTAGATCCGCATCGTTTCAGAAGCGAAAGAACACCTCGAGCCGGATTCTTGGGTCCCAATCGCGCTCGCCGTTGATGAACATCCGGTAGACCCCCTCGACCCTCAGGCGCAGGTTCAGATCGGTGCGCGGTGTGAAGGCGACGCCGGGGCCGAGCTCGATCACGTTGTTGAAGTCCAGCCTGTCGCTGTCGACGGAGCCGAAGACCAGCACATAGAGATCGATGTTGCTGAAAGCGGTCTCCATCACGCGGATCCCGGGCCGGGCCCGAACGGTCGCGATGAAATTGTCGTCGAACCGCGTGAAGAAGTTGGCGTCGGCATAGAGGTCCGCGACGAAGCGAAAAGGGAAGGTCACGCCGCGCGGACAGGCACTGGTCATGTTCCATTCCTTGAAGTAGGCCGCGCCGACCCTGAAATCCGTCCGCCAGCGCGAGCGTCCCCGGTCGATCAGGTCGTAGCCCGCGCCGATCTCGGCAAAAAACGACAGCGGGATCTTCGGCAGCGGGTAGGCGCGCACGCCGAAGGCCGGAATGATCGCATTGTCGAAGAAGATTTGGGGGCCGAGGGGCGTTACGGTGGAACGGCTGTCGTAGTTGATCCTCAGGCTGCCGTAAAGTTCGACCCTCGGTTCGCGCAGCACCGTCGCTCCCAGGCGCATCTCGAAGGGGAATATCCCGGTCTTGAGGTTCGGCCGCCATTCAGGCGCCATATAGAATTCGCCGAACCAGGGCTCCGGCAGCACCTTCGTCGCGGCAAACCCCAGCACATTGGTTGCCTTGCACGCCGTTCTGAAGCGCGCGTCGTCCCGCGTCTTGCGGGCGACCCGTCGGAAGGTGCGGTATGCCTCGCCCTTACGGTTGGTCTCGTCCAGCAGGAAGGCGATCTGCATCTCGATCACTTCCTGTTTCGGGTCGCGGGCAAGCGATCGCCGAAAGGCCGCGATCGCCTCCGGCTTTCGTTTCAGCTCGATCAGGATGTAGCCGATCTGCGCGTGAATCGCGGCGGTGTCGATACCGGCCCTGACCGCGCCCTCGAAGGCAGAGAGCGCGGCCCTGTAGCGTTTGGCGGCAAGTTCCGCAAAGCCCAGTTCCTCCCACGCGCGCGCGTTGCTGGCATCGCGGCGCACCGAACGTCGCAGGAAGAAAAGTGCGCGGGCGGGCGCGGTCTTGCGCAGCTGGTAGAAGCGGTTGAGGTCCTGAACGGATGCTGTAATCGCAGTATCGGCACCCGATGGGGTTGCGGGCACGAGCAGGAAGAACAGGACCAAGGCGAGGCGAAGGTGTCGAGACACGAATGGTCACGCTCTGGATCATGCGGCTGAAAGGATGACGATAGCCGCATCCGGCGCGCGAAGCCATCAAACTGACTTAAACGCTATTGCAGAGCCGCCAATCAGGTAGCAGTCCGCATGAGCGGCGGCGCGAGCAGGGTGACGAGGAGGACCGCAGGCAGTGCTTCCCCCCGGCGCAGGTCGAGGAGGGGCCAGAAGGCGCCGAGGGGCTCGCGACGGACGGCCAGCAGTATCGCCAGGTCGAATGCGAGTGTCAGGGCGACCCAGACACCGCCTGTGGCCCATGCCTGTCCCCGCGTCGGCACCGCAACGATGGCGACGATCCACGCCGCAATGAGAATGGCGATGCACAGGAGGCCCGCGCCGATCCATTGCGCGGCACCGTGCGACAGACGGGGTACCAAGATGACCTCGCGGGCCGCCCCGAGACATGCCGCGACGACTGCCAGCGCGAGCCAGGAGAGAATGGCGGTGCCGAGGAGCGGGAGCCAGGATGTCATGGCGATAGTCTGGCGTCGCGCCGCGCCGTTGACCAGATGTGCAGTGGGAATCATGACCGCGATGGAGAAGATCGCGCCGTTGTGGGACCGCGGGGTCTCCTCTGACCGGTAACCCTGCGGATCGCGGCAAAGTTGACGTTTACGTAAACTGGGAATACAGAATGACGGACCTTGCCGGGCCTGAACGTCCGCTGCGAACCGCCGTCGCGAGTTGGTATCCGGGCTGCTGATGGTACGCCCCGGCCGGTCCGATTGGCGCTTCGTTCGGAGCGGATTGTTTGTGCTAGGATTGGCAAAACGACAAGGGCGCTGGCCCGGTCCGGGTCGGCCACCTGCAGGATGCGGAGGAAGACATGCCCGACGACGGTCGGCAGACGGTTCAGCCCCACAAGGCGGGCGCCGCCGAAGATGGCTACACGCTCAAGAACAAGGTGCGCTTCGTCACGGCGGCGTCGCTCTTCGACGGGCACGACGCGTCGATCAACATCATGCGTCGCATCCTCCAGGCGGGCGGGGCGGAGGTCATCCATCTCGGCCACAACCGCTCGGGCGACGAGATCGTCTCGGCCGCGATCCAGGAGGATGCCCACGGCATCGCCGTCTCCTCCTACCAGGGCGGCCATGTCGAGTACTTCAAGTACATGGTCGCCCTCCTGAAGGACCGGGGCGCCGGACATATCCGCGTCTTCGGCGGTGGCGGCGGGACCATCGTCCCGGAGGAGATCCGCGACCTGCACGACTATGGGGTCGAGCGGCTCTACTCGCCGCATGACGGGGTGACCCTGGGCCTGCAGGGCATGATCGGCGACATGCTGAAGCGGGCCGACGTCGACCTGACGAAGGACGGGGTGACGGACCTGCACGCTCTCGACACGGCCCACAAGGGCGTGCTGGTGCGCGTCATCTAGCATCTCGAGGCCGGCACCCTGCCGAAGAAGCTCAAGGGCGAGATCGGGGAGTGGGCCGAGAAGAGCAAGGCACCCGTCATCGGCATCACCGGCACGGGCGGTGCCGGGAAGTCGTCGCTCACCGACGAGATCGTCCTGCGCTTCCGGGAGGACCTGAAGGACCTCAGGATCGCGTTGCTGGCTGTCGATCCGACCCGCCGGCGGACCGGCGGGGCACTCCTCGGCGACCGCATCCGCATGAATTCCATCGACCATCCGTCGA
>CAYGKX010000531.1:0-3072 GCA_964350225.1 uncultured Rhodospirillaceae bacterium
AGGCCGACCCGAATGCCGGCCGGCTCGACCGGATCGGCCTCAACCACATCTGCTTCGCCGTCGACGACATCGAGGCGGAGGTCGCGCGCCTGAAAGCGGCCGGCGTTCATTTCCGCAGCGAGATCATGGATTTCAACGGCCGCCTCCTGGTCTATCTCGACGGCCCGGGCGGCACGGTGCTGGAGCTCGCCGACTGGCACTAGATCCACAGTCGCTCACGCTCCGCCTTCAAGGCCGGTGCCGGTAGAGGCGCGGCGGGTTGCGGCGGCAACAACGCTGAGCGAGCCATCCGTTTCGAGAACGATACACCGCGCCTCTGCCGCATCGACGAGGCCGTTCTCTCGGGCGGCCGCGTCCACCTCATCGCGCGTCACCCGCTGGCGGCGCATGGCACCCTCCAGGCAGGCCCCGTTGTGGACGAGGAGGGTTGGCTCGCTCTTCACGACGGCCTCGACCCATTTGACGCGAACAGACAACCAGGTGATCGAATATTGCAGGCCGATCAGCAGCGCGAGCGCCAGGACGCCTTCGGCCAGCGGCACCCGCCGGCTGAGGAGGACGGTCGCCAGGGTCGAGCCAATGGCCACGGTGACGACCAGATCGAAGGCATTCATCTTGCCGAGTGTCCGCTTCCCGGACAGCCGCAACATGACGATCAGCGCTCCATAGGCGGCGATCCCCACAATTACAACGCGCAACAGACCGGACCAGCTGTCGAAGAACATCGAGCCTAGCCTCCAGCAGGGAACGCCTGCACGGATGGGTCGCGCGCGACCGTCATCGCCGTCGACACCTCGGAACTGAAGGTGAATCCGTTGTCGGCCAGGGTACGGCGGCAGGCTTCCATCACGTCGGACTTGATCAGCAGCAGGTCCCGTTCCTGCGCGATGCGCTGCTTGGCGGCGCTGCGGGCGGTGCCGAAGGAGTTCATCCAGAAGGTCATCTCGATCTCGACATAGCCCTCCCGGAATGCGGCGATGGTGGCCCGGGGCGCGGGATCGGCCAGGACATTCTCGATCGCGCCAGCCGCCTCGGCCAGCAGGCGGCAGGCTGCCCCGGCATTGTCGCGATAGTCGATGCCGATGCGAAAGGTGGGACGCCTCAGGCCGTCGCGCGTGAAGTTGACGAGCGGCTTGTTGAAGATCTGTGCATTGGGGATGAAGATATCGCGGCCGTCGGCGGTTCGAATATGAGTGTACCGCAACGTGATGGCCTGCACCTCACCCTCCAGGCCTTCGGAATGAACGAAATCGTTCACTTCGAAGGGGCGGCTGAAGGCGAGGAACAGCCCGGCCAGCAGATTCTCGCCGATTTCCTTGAAGGCGAAACCGATAACGATGGCCGCGACGCCGCCGCCGGCGAGGAAACCCGACAGGGCGAAGCCGACGCCGAGAACGTTGAGCGCCAGGGAGATCCCGAGAATCAGAACCACCCAGAAGACCAGGCTTCGGAAAAACTGCGTGTGGGTCGTCGTGAGGCGGGCGCGGCGGAACAGGAGCCCAGCCAACCGGCGCAGGACAGTGCCGACGAGCCATGCCGCTGCGAGGATCAGGAGCGCGGCAACGACCTGGGGACCGGCTTCGACAATATCCGCCCACAAGCGCGACAGGAAATCCACGATGGCCACGCCTCCGATCCGGACTGAAGGGGATGCCCGCGCACGCCCGTCCTTCCGGAGACCGGAGAAAACGCGACGCCGCGGAACCACAACGCCTGCAGACGCAGGCGGTTCCCACGGCAGGCGTCGGCGCGCCGTCGGTCGGTGAAGTCAGGGGAGCCGAAACGGCCTGCCCTCCGTTCCGCAAGGGCGGGAGCGGGGAACCGGAGGCCCGCGGACGTTCTCCCTAGATATCCAGGTTTGCGACTTCCAGGGCGTGGGACTGGATGAAGTCGCGGCGCGGTTCGACCAGGTCGCCCATCAGGGTCGTGAAGATGTCGCCCGCCTCGTCGGCATGCTCGACCTTGACCTGCAGCATGGTTCGGGCGTCCGGGTCGAGGGTGGTTTCCCAGAGCTGGTCGGGGTTCATCTCGCCCAGGCCCTTGTAGCGCTGGATCGAGATGCCCTTGCGGCCCAGTCGCATGATCGCATCGAACAGGTCGATGGGGCCGGTAATGCGCGTCTCCTCCTCCTTCACCACCAGGGTTGCATGACGCTGGTAGAGGGACTGGAGGTTCGCCGCTTCCGAATCGAGCCGGCGCGCCTCCGCGCTGCGGATGACCGCCGCGTCGATCGTGTAGGTCTCCGTCACGCCGCGCAGGGTGCGGCGGAAGACCAGCCCGCCGTCGTCAAGCGCCTCGCCCTCCCAGCCCTTGGCATATTCCGTCGCCATGGCGTCGAGCCGCCGGGCGATATAATCCGCCACCTCGCTCGCCTGCTGCGGGTTCTCCAGGAACGCCGGATTGAGGGCGCCCGCGATGGCCGCCTGTTCGACGACCGCGGCGTTGCCGACATGGCGGGTCAGGGTCTGAAGCAAGCCCTGGAGCCGCCGGGCCTGATGAAGCCGTTCGCGCAGGTCCTCGCCCGCGATCTGCGCACCGTCCTGCAGCCGCAGCACCGCCTCGTCGAGCGCCGTTCCGATCAGGAATTCCTCGAGCGCCCGGTCGTCCTTGAGGTAGACCTCGCTCTTGCCCCGCTTGGCCTTATAGAGCGGCGACTGGGCGATATAGAGATAGCCGTGCTCCACGATCTCCGGCATCTGCCTGTAGAAGAAAGTCAGGAGCAGGGTGCGGATGTGGGATCCGTCGACGTCCGCGTCCGTCATGATGATGATCTTGTGGTAGCGGAGCTTGTCGAGGTTGAAGTCCTCCCGCCCGATGCCGGTGCCCAGCGCGGCAATCAGCGTGCCGATTTCGGCCGAGGACAGCATCTTGTCGAAGCGGGCCCGTTCCACGTTCAGGATCTTGCCCTTCAGCGGCAGGATCGCCTGGAAGCGCCGGTCGCGGCCCTGCTTGGCGGAGCCGCCGGCGCTGTCGCCCTCGACGATGAAGAGTTCGGCCTGGGCCGGGTCGCGTTCCTGGCAGTCGGCAAGCTTGCCGGGCAGCGACGCCATGTCGAGGACGCCCTTCCGCCGG
>CAYGKX010000532.1:0-2589 GCA_964350225.1 uncultured Rhodospirillaceae bacterium
CGATGCCCATCGACCAGCTTTCCAGGGTCATGATCTGGAACAGCGAATACATGCTGCCGCCGATGGTGCCGAACCATTGGGGGAAGGCGCCGCCGAAGAGCTTCGTCGTCATCACCGCGAAGACGTAATAGACGAGGGTCATCAGCAGGATGACCGATGATACGCCGGGGATCGCAGCGAGGAGGGCCTGCACGACTTTCCGCATCGACGGCACGATGGCGACGAGGCGGAGCACCCGGAGGATGCGGAGCGAGCGGAGGACGGACAGGTCCCCTGTCGCCGGCATCAGGGCGATGACGATGATCGTGAAGTCGAAGAGATTCCAGCCCTTGGTGAAATAGCGCCAGTCGAAGGCGAAGAGCTTCAGCAGCATCTCCGCGACGAAGATCACCAGGACCGCCTGATCGAAGACGTGGAGGAGCCCGCCGATCCGGGCGTCGATCCAGCTTGACGTCTCCAGCCCCAGGGTCACGGCGTTCAGGCAGATGACGACGATGATGAAGGCGTTGAAGCGCCGGCCTTCGACGATGTGAGCGACGCGGCTGCGCAAGGTGGCGAGTGTCATGTGCGACGCTCTCTGGTTGGCGACGATGGAAACGGGCGGGCGTGGCGCCGATCGGGTAAGCCGGGACGCCGGGCAGGCGTTATGACTTGGTTTGCTGGATCAGGTCGCGCAACTCCCGCACCTCCTTGCGCAGGCTGCGCAGTTCGGCAGTCAGGATCTCCGTCTCCTTCTCCGCGGCTTCCTTGATCTCGCTGCGCTGTTCCTCCGCCTCGGCCAGATGCTGTTCCTGCATCGCATTGACGATGACGGCGATGAAAAGGTTCAGGACGGCAAAGCTGGTGAGCAGGATGAAGGGGACGAAAATGGCCCAGGCCCCCGGATAGGTCTCCATCACCGGGCGGACGATGCCCATCGACCAGCTTTCCAGGGTCATGATCTGGAACAGCGAATACATGCTCTCGCCGACCGAACCGAACCATTGCGGGAAGGTCTTGCCGTAGAACTGGGTCGCGATCACCGCGAAGACATAGAAGACCAGCATCAGAAGCGCGATGATCGACGAGACGCCGGGGATCGAGGCGAGAAGGGCGCCCACGACCTTGCGCATCGCCGGGACGATCGAGACCAGCCGGAGAACCCGGAGAACCCTGAGCGCGCGGAGGGCCGATAGTGGGCCGGTGCCGGGCACGAAGGATACGGCAACGACCAGGAAATCGAAGATGTTCCATCCGTCCCGGACGAAGCGCGTGCCCTGGGCGAAGATCTTGATCGACAGCTCGATGACGAAGATCGCCAGGATAACGCGGTCGATCCAGTGGATCACCCCGCCCAAATAGCGCATGACGGCGCTGGAGGTTTCCAGCCCCAGGGTCACGGCATTCAGGCAGATGATGGCCGTGATGAACCATTGGACCGGTTTGGACAGGACCCAGTCGTTCAGCCTTTTCCGCATGGTGTCGAACCCGCCGGACCGATAGGCCTTGGCCGGCCGGGCGCCCGCACGGCGGTTAACCTGCGAAGGTGTCTCGGATTGATTGAGCGCACCGAGCCATCTGCGTGCTCTCACGCCGCTGTCCCTTTGTCGTTGCGGTGGAACCCGCGGCCGGAGGGCGCGGGCGGTTGTCCGTCACTATACGGGATCGAGGCCGCCCGTTTTCCCGCGCTGCCGGCAACCGACCGAAATCCCGCGATCTCTCCCGGCTGATAGCAAAAACGATGGAAAATTTGAAGCGGCGTGCCGGGGCGGGGATGTATCCCCGGCGGGGGCCGTAATCATTTCTGTGTGCCTGAGCAGGAGCGCCCGCGGCGGTTTTTCCGCCAAAGGTTTCCCCAGCTCAGATTTCTCCCCAAATATTCCGGCCGCGCCTTCGGGTTGCGGCCGTTTTTTTGTTCCGGTCAGGCGTTCCGCTCCCCGTCCCGGTAAAAACGGAGGACGGCGAGGCGCAGCGCACTCGACAGGTTGCCGACCCGCGCCTCGTCGATTTCGGCCACCAGGGCCGCGACGGACAGGCCGCGGGCGGCGGCAAGCGCCCGCAGACCCTCCCAGAATTCCGCTTCCAGCGAAATGCTCGTCCGGTGGCCGGCGATGGTGACCGAGCGTTTCTCGACCAGGCTCATGCCGCCGCTCTGCCGCCAGAGCCCGTCCGTTCTCCGATCAGGCGGACGGGCCGATCATCTTCTCCGGCCGCACCCACTCGGCGAACTGCTCTTCCGTGAGCAGGCCAAGCGCCGTGCCGGCCTCGACGAGGGTCGTGCCGTCCTTGTGCGCCTTCTTGGCGATCTTGGCCGCGTTGTCGTAGCCGATATGGGGGTTCAGCGCCGTCACCAGCATCAGGGAATTGTGCATCAGCTGGTCGATCCTGCTCTCGTTGGCCTGGATCCCGGCGACGCAGTTGTCCGCGAAGCTCACGCAGGCATCGGAGATCAGGCGAATCGACTGCAGGACGTTGTAGATGATGACCGGCTTGAAGACGTTCAGCTCGAAATGACCGTTGGAGCCGGCGACGGTCACCGCGACATGGTTGCCCATCACCTGGGCCGCCACCTGGGTGATCGCCTCGCACTGGGTCGGGTTGACCTTGCCC
>CAYGKX010000532.1:2599-3045 GCA_964350225.1 uncultured Rhodospirillaceae bacterium
GTTCGCGATCTTCATGAGCGAGGCGGCCAGCACGTTCAGGGCGCCGGAGGTTTCGACCATCGCGTCATGCGCGGCCAGCGCCTCGAACTTGTTGGGCGCGGTCTTGAACTTGAGCCCGGTGATCCCGGCGACCTTCGTGGCGAACAGCCTGTCGAAGCCCTTCTTCGCATTGAGCCCGGTCCCGACGGCGGTGCCGCCCTGGGCCAGCTCCGAGAGGCGCGGCAGGCAGCTTACGACCCGCTTGATGCCATGGGCGAGCTGCGCCTCGTAGCCGGAGAACTCCTGTCCGAGGGTCAGCGGCGTCGCGTCCTGCGTGTGGGTGCGGCCGATCTTGATGATCTTTGCGAATTCCTTCCGCTTCTCCGCGACGATGCCGTGGAGATGCTTCAGCGCGGGCACCAGGCGGTTCGAGCCCTCCTCGACGGCCGCGATGGACATGGCCGTGG
>CAYGKX010000533.1:0-3042 GCA_964350225.1 uncultured Rhodospirillaceae bacterium
CGCTCCTCAGGATGAAGGGCAATTATTCAGCCAAACCAACTACTTCATCCTGAGGAGGGCGCGTATGCGCCCGTCTCGAAGGATGGGACGACGGGCCAACCGACCGCCCTTCGAGGGCCGCTGCGCGGCCGCCTCAGGACGAGCCGGAAGCAGCAAAGCGGGTTAGAAAGACACAGAGGCGGAGAGAAAACCGAGACCTACGAGTCGGGCTGTGTCACCTCACCGTCGCCGTGCCCCCGCAATTCAACCCGCCGGCGCGACCTGGGGAATTTTGACCACCCGGCTCGTCCTGAGGTGCGCCGCAGGCGCCACGAAGGGCGGATGACAGCCCCAAGCTCCAGACCGTAAAAAAAGCCCTACGCCGCCACCTGGGTCGTGGTTGCGCCCGGCTCGGGCAGGATCTGCGAGGCGTCCCAGGTCGGGCGGGCCTTCAGGCGGTCGATGAAGGCCTTGATGCGCGGGTAGCGCTCGTAGAAATCGGGCACGCCGATCTTGTCGAACATGTCCGTTCGCGGGCCGAGCGCGATGTCGGCCAGGGAGAAGCGGTCGCCGACCAGCCATTCGCGGCCATCGGACAGCTTGTCCTCCATCCAGTCCATCTTCTCGAACAGGATCGCGTGCTTCTCGCGCACCGTCTCCTCGTTGCGCGGGAGGGTCAGGACCTTGGCGGCGATCTCGCCATAGACCGGGTTGGCGCCGCGCTTGCCGATCTCGGTCTTGAGGCTCTCGACGCTTTCGACATTCGCTTTCAGCCGGTCCTTGGCGAAGGTCTCGTAGATCGCGTCTCGGAAGGGCTTGGCCCAATCCAGTTCGAAAGCCATCCACATCTGTACCTGGGCGACCTCGTAGGGATCGCTCGGCATCAGCGCCGGCTCCGGCACCTGGCTCTCGATATACTGGTTGATGACGCTCGATTCGTAGATCACCCGGTCGCCATGGAGGAGGGTCGGGACGAGCCCGTTCGGGTTAAGCTTGAGGTACCAGGGCTGCTTCTGGTCCATCAGCGCCAGATTGAGCCAGCGGATCTCGAAGGGCTGGCCCTTTTCCAGCAGGGTCATGCGGACGCGGCGTCCGCAGGGGCTGTTGGCGGCGTCATACAGGATGAAGGGGTCCATGCCTGGCATTCCTCAATTTGAAATATCTATTGATATTTCTATTTTCATCGTCTCGCGATCAGGGACAAGTGCCGATCCCGCAGCGGCGGCATGCAGACTCTCCTCATCCGCAGCCGGTGATCAAGCCCGTTGCGCCTCTCGCGGCTTTACGCTGTAAAGGGTGTAACCGGACAAGAACCCAAAGGACGGAAACGATGCCCGCGCTCGAGAATGTCGCGATCCCCTACGGTGCCTACTGGTCGACGCCGTTTTCCAAGTGGCAAAACAGCCTCTCGAACCTCCATTCGGTGAAGCTGGCCGCCCATGTCGCCAAGGCGACGCTGGAAGATCGCGGGATCGATCCCAAGGGGTTCGACCACGGCGTTCTGGGCATCACGACACCGCAGCAGTCGAGCTTTTACGGACTGCCGTGGCTGATGAAGATGATCGGCAATGACGGCGCCCCCGGGATGACCATTTCGCAGGCCTGCGCGACCAGCGCCCGGGCGCTCCAGACGGCGGCCTTCGAGATCGAAGCGGGAATGGCGAGACAGTCGCTCTGCGTCGCGGCCGACCGCACGTCGAACAGTCCGCTCATCTCCTATCCGAACCCGGCCAATGCGGCGGGCTCGCCGGATGTCGAGAACTGGACCCTCGACAATTTCGCCAAGGATCCGCTGGGCGGCCCGGCCATGGTCGGGACGGCGGAGAACTGTGCCCGCGACTGGCAGGTCTCGACCGAGGAGCAGCACGAGATCGTCGTCCGCCGGTGGGAACAGTATGAGATGGCGCTGGCCGACGACCGCGCCTTCCAGAAGCGCTACATGAAGCTGCCCTTCGAAGTGCCGGATCACCGCTTCCGGAAGACGGTCGGTACCTTGGACGGCGATGAAGGCGTGCGCCCGTCGACCGCCGAGGGGCTCGCAAAGCTGAAGCCGGCCGTGGAGGGCGGGACGGTCACCTTCGGCGGCCAGACCCACCCCGCCGACGGTAACGCCGGTATCGTCCTCACGACGCCGGAAAAGGCGAGGGAGTTGTCCCGGGATCAGAATGTCGAGATCCGCGTCCTCGGCTTCGGCTCCGCACGGACCAAGCCGCACTACATGCCCCATGCCCCCGTGCCGGCGGCGCAAAAGGCGCTCGACATGGCGGGCCTGTCGCTCGACGACATCGACGCGATCAAGACCCACAACCCCTTTGCCGTGAACGACGTCGTGTTTGCCCGGGAGACCGGCTACGACGTCATGAAGATGAACAACTATGGCTGCTCTCTCATCTTCGGCCACCCGAATGGACCGACCGGCATGAGGCTTGTCGTGGAACTGATCGAGGAATTGGTCGAGCGCGGTGGCGGCAAGGGCATGTTCACCGGCTGCGCCGCCGGCGACACGGGCATGGCCGTCGTGCTCGACGTACGAAGCGCCTCTTAGGACATGCCCGCCCCGGTCGCTGGCCGCGCGCGGCAGTTGTGCCGCCGCGGGGCAATCGGCTATAGGACGGCGTAAGTGCAACGAGAAGAGGCCGGCGACATACGGCCCGCTGTTCCATTGGGAGGAGACGACCATATGACCGACCGGTCGCCCAAGCAGATCGGCTTCACAGACCTTAACATGTCGCCCCGGGCGCTGCGCATCGTGGAACGCCCCGACGGCAGCACGCTCCTGCGTTCCGGGCACGACCTGCCGGATTACCCCGTCCAGCTGAGCGATATCCTGCGGGCCCGCGCCGCCGACCACCCGGACCGCAACTTTCTGGCCGAACGGGACGCGAGCGGGGGCGACTGGCGTTTCGTCACATATGGAGAGATGTGCGAGCGGGCCAATGCCATCTCCCAATGGCTGCTCGACAACGGCCACGGCGCGGATAACCCGATCTGCATTCTGTCCGACAACAGCACCGCCTTCGCCTCCCTGATGCTGGGGGCGATGCAGGGCGGCATTCCGGTGAT
>CAYGKX010000534.1:0-3035 GCA_964350225.1 uncultured Rhodospirillaceae bacterium
GTATAGGTCGGCTTGTAGCTAGCCTCGCCGATCACGTTGCCGGCCTTCATGCCGTATTTCTTGATGAAGAGTTCCGGGATCGACAGGTTCGATCCCTCCGGCTCCCCGAGCTCGCGGGCCATCGCATCGATCTTCGCCCTGGCGTCCTCTGCCGCAAGCTTGACCGCGAGACCCATGTGATAGGTGGATCGGGAGCCAAGGGTCGACATGTCGTAGGGTGTCACGTCCGTGTCGGGATGGATGACCCGGACCGCCTCCGCCTCGAGGCTGAGAACCTCGGCGGCGATCTGTGCCATCGCGGTGTCCGACCCCTGTCCCATGTCGCCCGTCGAGCAATGGACGACGACGCTGCCGTCGGCGCTGACATTGACGATGGCAACCGATGTGGTCGGTGAGATCGACGCCTTGAAGCCGAGGCCGACGCCCCGGCCACGCCGGATCGTGCCGCTGCCCTTGTCGAACGGCTTGTCCCAGCCCATCCGGTCGCGGATGGCATCCAGGGTCGCCTCGAACGCCGCGTCCTTTACAGGCGTCCCGACGGCCTGAGGACGGCCTTCGCGCAGGATGTTCTTCTTCCGGAAGTCGATCGGGTCGATGCCGAGTTCCCGGGCGATGATGTCCGTGTGGCTCTCGTAGGCCCAGACGAGCTGCGGAATGCCGAAGCCCCGCAGCGCCCCGGCCGGCGGCCGGTTGGTGTATAGGGCGTAGCTGTCGATATCGACATTGTCGATATCGTAGGGCCCGGGCGCGGTGAAGCCGGACTTCTGGGTCACGCGCGGCCCGATGTCTGCATAGGCGCCCCCATTCCACCAAATCTCGCACCGCCGGCCCGTCACCCTGCCGTCCTTCGTCACCGCGCTCTGGATGCGGAAGGTCGAGGGGTGCTTGGTGATGGTGAAGAACTGCTCCTCCATCGTCTGCGCGACCCGGACGGGCCGGCGGGCGAGAAGGGCCAGGGCGGCGGCAAGCGCCTCCACCTTGACGTAGACCTTGGCACCGAAACCGCCGCCAAGATATCCGGCCTTGACCCGTACCCGGTTCTCCGGCCAGCCCAGGAGACGCGCGATCTCGAAGCGGACGAAGGACGGGCTCTGGGTCGAGGTGTGGATCGTGACGCCACCCTCGCGCGGCTCGGCCAGCGCAACCATCGGCTCGAAGGCCGCATGCAGGGTCTGCTGGGTCGAGAAGGTATGCTCGAAGACGTGGTCCGCCTCGGCGAACGCCTTTTCCGTGTCTCCGTGGCGAAGGTGGTAGTCGAGCGCGATGTTGGTGTTCTTGCGCCCCGCCAGATGCTTGAGGTCGGCAAAGGTGCCGGCCGGCTTCAGCTCGTCATGTACGATCGCCTCGGAGGTCATCGCCTCCACCTCGTCGTAGACGGCCGGCAGTTCCTCATAGTCGATCACGATGGCCTGGGCAGCCGCTTCGGCGACATGCGCGTCTTCGGCCAGGACCGCCACGACCGGTTCCCCGGCATAGCGCACCTTGTCGATGGCAAGGATCGGCTGGTCGTGGAAGGCCGGACCGAAGAAGGGTTCCGGCATCACGCTGCGGATATCTTCGCCGCTGATAACCTTGACGACCCCGGGCATCGCCTCGGCGGCTGAGGTGTCGATCGACAGGATCCGCCCGTGCGGCACGGTGCTGCGCGCGACCTTGGCATTGAGCATCCGCGGCGCACGCAGGTTGTAGGCATATTCGACATGCCCGGTAACCTTGTCCCGAGCCTCGACCCGGGTGACCGACCGCCCGACCTGCGTTGTTGGCATCTCCGCGCTCATGCCGCTCCTCCTTCGGCAAGGGCCGCGCGCACGGCGCGGGCCGTGTAGACGCGGATCAGTTCCTTCTTGTAGCTGGCCGAGCCGCGCTGGTCGCTTTCGACCTCTGCCTCTGCCGCGGCCGCATCGGCGGCACGCGCGACGGCTTCCTCGCTCAAGCGCCCGCCGGCCAGTTCCGCCTCGGCTGCGGGCAGCCGGCGCGGAGTCTCGGTCGCGGCACCGATGGCGAGGCGAACGCCCCGGATCGTATCGTCGGCGAGGTCGAGGGCGGCCGCGATGCCCAGCGCCGGCCAGTCGTCGGCGGACCGTGTCGTCACTTTCATATAGGCCGCCCTCCGGCCCGCGAGCGCCGGCAGTTCGACCTCGGAAATCAGTTCGTCCGGGGCGAGGTCGGTCTCGAGATACCCCTTGAAGAGCGCCTCCGCCGCAAGGCTCCGGCTGCCGTTCGGCCCCGTCGCCGTGACGGTCGCACCCAGCGCGATCAGGATGGGCGGCAGGTCCATATGCGGGTCGGCATGGGCGAGGTTTCCGCCCAGGGTCGCGACGTTGCGCACCCGGACATTCGACAGGCGCTTCATCGCGCCGACCACAACGGGCGCCGCCTGCGCCACTTCGGCCGAGGCCTCGATGCGGGAGAGCGTGGTCATCGCGCCGATGCGCACGCCGCCGTCGTCCGTCTTCGCGATCTCGGCGTAGCGGGGCTCGATCTTGCGCAGGCTGACCAGCTTCTCCGGCCGGTACAGCCCCGTCTTCATCATCAGCATGACGGCGGTGCCGCCGGAAATCGGCCGGATGCCCGGGTCATTGGGATCGAGGAGCGCGACGGCGTCCGCCAGGCTCGTCGGTTCGGCGAGTTCGAATGGCGTCATGCGCCCGCCCTCACGACACGCATCAGTTCCTCCGCAATCGTTTCCGGATGTTCTATTGGGGTGAGGTGACGCCCGTCCTCGATGACCGTGAGGGTCGAGCCCGGTATGCCATCATGCATGATCTCGGCCATCGCGGGCGGCGTCGCATAATCCTCGCGGCCGACGACGATGGCCGTCGGCACCTTCATCCCGGCGAGCGCGGGGCGTGTATCGCAGGCGCCGAGCATTCCGCAGGCCTCGGCATAGGCGGCGGGATCGTTGGCAAGGAACGTGTTCACGCATCGCTCCACGGCTTCGGGGTGCGCCTCCCGGAAACCGTCGGTGAACCAGCGCGTCACCTGGAAATCGATCATTGCGCCGAAGCCTTCCTCGACGGCTTTCCTGCCGCGCT
>CAYGKX010000535.1:0-3033 GCA_964350225.1 uncultured Rhodospirillaceae bacterium
CTGGCTCTCGAAATTCGTGTAGAAGACGAAGCCGCGCGCGTCCACGTCCTTGAGCAGCACCATGCGAACGGAGGGCTGGCCGTCGGCGTCTACGCTGGCCACCGCCATGGCGTTCGGATCGTTCGGCTCGGCCGCCCGCGCCTCCTCCATCCAGGCCCTGAACAGGTCGAGCGGGTCGTCTGTCGCGTCGATCGTCATGAGGCGCGGCTCGTCGCTTCCCTCAATGTCATGCTGTCGTGACGGTCGTACATCAAATTGCCACAGTTTGTCGTATGCTTAAAAAACCGTCCCGACCCGCGCGCCGGTTGGACCGGACATAGCGCCGGTTACGGGGACGCGGGTCCGGCAGGCGGCGTATATGTGACAGAATTCGAGCGCGCCCGATACCGCGACTTTTTCGCCCAACTGAAGTTGGATATGATCGCGGGCCTTGGGGCGAGACAGGGGAAGATCCACAACGGCGCGGAACGGGCCGCGCCGCAGGCACACGACGCGAAGGGGTTACCAGATGAAATTCTTGAAGATCGGCTTGATCCTGCTGGTCGGCACCGGCATCGCCGCCTGCGAGGACAAGTACCAGACCGGCGGCACGGTGATCGGCGCCGGCGCCGGTGCCCTGATCGGCAACCAGTTCGGCAAGGGCAGCGGCAAAGTCGCTGCGACAGTCATCGGCGCCGTGGTCGGCGCCTATCTTGGCAACCGGATCGGCCGCCGTCTCGACCGCGCCGACCGTGCCTATGCCGAACAGAACGCCGACCGGGCGATGGACCAGCCGACCGGCACCACGTCTTCGTGGAGTAACGAGAATTCCGGCAACAGCGGGTCCGTCACGCCGACCTCCGCGCCATACAAGGATCAGCAGCAGCGGGTCTGCCGCGACTTTTCCGAGACGGTGACCCTTGCCGATGGCAAGTCGGAAACCATCACCGGCAAGCGGTGCCAGAAGCCCGACGGCAGCTGGGAATTCGTCGGCTAGACGGCCCGACCCGGGCGGAGCGCCGCTCGGACAGGGATCCATACACGATTGCAGGGGGCGGCCCGGGCTACCGGGCCGCCTTCTTGTCGTCCGGATCTTCCCGCGACGCGCCTCCCCCCGCGGCCGGCGCGATAAGGGGCGGGTTCGGAAGATTGCGCTGAACCGGCTTGTCCGGGGCAAACAGCTCGCTCAACGTCATGTCCAGGGTTTCCCGGGCGGATCCGTCGGCCCGTTTGAGCGCCGCGGCGGCGATCATCGCCCAGCCCGGCCCCTCGGCCGGCAAGCCGGACACCGGCACCAGCTGGAGGCCGAAGACGGGCATCAGTTCATAGAGCCGGACCGACGCCGGGTCGCGCGCGAGGAGCCAGCCTTCCTCCTCCGCTCGCACGATCAGGCGCAACTGCAGCAGCTCGTCGAGGATGCCGGGCAAGCGCTGCGGGTCGACGGCATCCATCTGCGCCAGTTCCGCCTCCGTGGCGATAGCGCCAACCTGCCCGCCCTCATAGAGGCGATTGAGCACGGCGAGCGCGGTGACCATCCGCCGGCCGCCGGTATCCGCACCGCCCAGCGCCCGGCGCGCGAACCATTCGGGAAAGGCGGCGGCGAATTGCGCGCCCAGCAGCACCATGCACCAGACGAGATACATCCAGACAAGAAAGAGCGGGATCAGCGAGAGCGCGCCATAGAGCGTCTGGTACGACGGGAAGAGGGTGAAATAGAGCGCGAACCCGGCCTTCAGGCCTTCGAAGAACAGGGTCGCGACGACAGCCCCGACCATCGCGTGCCACACGAGGACACGGCGGTAGGGGATGATGATGTAGGCAACCGTCATCGCGGCGAAGAAGAGGAAATAGCCGAGCTGCTTGACCAGGAACTCGATGATGGAATTCTCGCCGCCCAGCCCGGCGCCCGAAATGACGATGGTCGAGGCGGCAACGCTGCCGCCCAGCAGCAGCGGCGTCATCGTAATTATCGCCCAGTACATCGTGATCCGCTGGTAAAGCGGGCGCACCTCGTGCTGGCGCCAGATGTCGTTGAACTTGGTTTCGATGGTGTCGAGCAGGATGATGGCCGTGACCGCCAGGGCCACGGTACCCAGCGCCGTAAGCTCCCGTGTGTTCTGCAGGAACCCCTCGAACCATTGCTGAACCTGTTCCACATTCTCCGGTAGAAAGTTCTTCAGCATGAAGGCCTGCAGGTCCGCCTGTATCGTCTTGAAGACCGGGAACGCGGACATGATGGCGAAGGCGATCGCCAGGAGGGGCACGACGGCCAGCAGCATTGTGTAACTGAGCGACGAGGCGCTGGCGAAACAGCGGTCGTTCCAGAACCGCTTGGCGACATACCAGATGAAGCCCGCGGTTGCGTCGATGGCCTTGCGCAGGGCGCCGAGAGGCCCGGTTTCGTCGGCCGCTGTCTTGTCCTGGGACGATTTCATCGCGGGATCATAGCCCTTGCGCCGGAACGGCAAAAGCCGACCGGGCATCGTCGTTGACCGGGTATCGCGCTGGTGTAGGATGCGCGCCACCCCGGCGCCGGCCGGGATCGGGCGCCCGAAAGCGGCCGTACCGCGGCGCCGGCCGGACGAACGAGGAGAACGAGGCGTAGATGGCCGACCCCAAGCCACTGCTGGAAGGCAAGAAGGGACTTATCATGGGCGTCGCCAACGACCGCTCGATTGCCTGGGGCATTGCCCGGGCGGCGGCGGCACAAGGCGCGGAGCTGGCCTTCACCTTCCAGGGCGAGGCGCTGGAGCGGCGCGTGCGTCCGCTGGCCGAACAGGTCGGATCCAGCCTGATCGTGCCCTGCGACGTCACGACGGAAGCCTCCATGGACGGCGCCTTCGGGGCCATAGCCGACAATTGGGGCAAGCTGGATTTCGTCGTCCATGCCATTGCCTTTTCCGACAAGGAGGAGTTGAAGGGCAAGTATCTCAACACCAGCCGCGACAATTTCACCAAGTCGATGCTGATCTCCTGTTACTCCTTCACGGATGTCTGCCGGCGGGCGTCCCCGCTGATGACCGAGGGGGGGAGCCTTTTGACCCTGAC
The DNA here is from genome assembly GCA_964350225.1 of uncultured Rhodospirillaceae bacterium. GTDB lineage: Bacteria > Pseudomonadota > Alphaproteobacteria > Bin65 > Bin65 > CAYGKX01. The sequence continues at coordinate 3,028 of CAYGKX010000535.1, forward strand.
CTATTA
>CAYGKX010000536.1:0-3022 GCA_964350225.1 uncultured Rhodospirillaceae bacterium
GACCGTGAACAGCACCGCCATCAGGAAGCCGCCGCGGAAGATCGTGCCGCCCTGGCCCTGGCGGAGCGCCTTCATCGCCCCCGGCGTCAGGCGGCGCATCGCGACCAGCTCGTAATACTCGCGCCCGATGAGATACCCGTTCACGACCCAGGCGATGAGGAAGTTGACCGCCGGGAAAAGGAGGTAGAGCGGCAGGACCAGCAGGTTGATGCCGATGATCCAGAGCGTGAACTTCACGATATAGCCGATCAGCTCCCCGATCGGCTGGTCGCGGCCCTTCGGCAGCTCCGGATAATGCCGCTTCTCCACCGCCGTCACGATGGGGTCGAGGAACATGCTGGTGATGATGGCGAGGACCGCCGGGAACAGGAGCAGGACGACGAAGAAGATGACCAGGCCGGTGAACGTGTCGACCAGCCAGTTGACCCAGCCCCAGTTGAAGAATTTCCAGCCGGTGACGAGCCAGGTCACCAGCTCCCACAAGCCCCAAAGCGCGAGGAGGGTCAGCCCCAGACAGATGGCGACGATCCAGACGATCCGGGGATCGGTCAGCGCCCCAAAGGCGCGGGCCAGGGTGTCCGGGCTGTTCTTGACGTCGGGCATGGGCAGTCCTCTCACGCGGCGGATAGGGGCCGGAACGGGCGCGATCTTAGGGAGACGCGCGGCGCTTCGCCACCGCCAATCGGTCGGTTCGGCACCGCTTCTATATGGATATAGACACCTCCGTTGAGCCTGCGGCGCGCGTCGCTATACTGCGCGCCGATCCGGGGGGCGCCCCAGCGGCACCCGGAACCCGCGACATTCAGAAACGCACGGAGTTCACTACATGACGAACGCCTCCTACGACGTGGTCGGGATCGGCAATGCCATCGTCGACGTCATCGCCCATGCCGACGACGCCTTCCTCGAGGCGGAGGGGCTGCCCAAGGGCGCGATGACCCTCATCGACACCGACCAGGCCGAGGCGCTGTACGCCAAGATGGCGCCGGGCATCGAGGCGTCGGGCGGGTCCGCCGCCAACACAATGGCGGGCATCGCCTCCCTCGGCGGCTCCGGCGCCTTCTTCGGCAAGGTCCGCGACGACCAGCTCGGCGAGGTCTTCCGCCACGACATCCGCGCGATCGGCGTCGACTTCGACAGCCCCGCCGCGACCGACGGGCCGCCGACCGCGCGCTGCCTGATCCTGGTCACGCCGGACGCCCAGCGGACCATGAACACCTTCCTCGGCGCCTGCGTCGACCTGGGACCCGAGGATGTCGACCCCGACACAGTCAAGGCCGCGCAGGTCACCTATCTAGAGGGGTATCTCTGGGATCCGCCGCGCGCCAAGGAAGCCTTCGTCAAGGCCGCCGAGATCGCCCACGGAGCCGGGCGCAAGGTCGCGCTGTCCCTGTCCGATCCCTTCTGCGTCGATCGCCACCGGGCGGAGTTCCGCGACCTGGTCGATGGCCATGTCGACATCCTCTTCGCCAACGAGGAGGAGATCAAATCGCTCTACGAGGCCGACAGCTTCGACGCCGCCCTGCAGGAAGTGCGCGGCAAGTGCGAGATCGCGGCGCTGACCCGCAGCGAGAAAGGCTCGGTCATCGTCGCGGGCGACGAAATGCACGTGGTCGATGCCGAACCCGTAGAGAAGGTTGTCGACACGACCGGCGCCGGCGACCTCTACGCGGCGGGCTTCCTATTCGGCGTCACTCACGGCTATGGTCTCGCCAAGGCGGGCCGGATCGCGGGGATCGCGGCGGCCGAAGCGATCAGCCACATGGGCGCGCGCCCCGAGGTGTCGCTGAAGGATCTGGTCAAGGCCAGGCTGGGATAGGGCGGAAGACCGGCCCGAACGCCGGCGGCGGCCGCCCCGAACGGGAAAGGGACGCATCCGCATGGCCGACGGGCCGGGCTCCGACACCAAGGCACCGACCGCCTCCGACAGCGGCTTCGCCAAACGCAGCTGGGGTGACAGCCTCGCGACCTATTTTCACCGCAGGGTCGTCGGCATGTGGTTCCTTGGCTTTTCCGCCGGGCTGCCGCTGCTGCTCGTCTTCTCGACCCTCACCCTGTGGCTGGCGGAGGAGGGCGTCTCCAAGGCTTCCATCGGCTTCTTGGCCTGGATCGGCATTACGTATTCGGTGAAGGTCTTCTGGTCGCCCGTCGTCGACCAGGTCAAGCTGCCCTTCCTGACCGACTGGCTGGGCCGCCGGCGCAGCTGGATGCTCGCCGGGCAGGTCGGCATCATGGGCGGGCTCGTCGGCATGGCGCTGAGCGACCCGCAGTCGAGCCTGACGATGATCGCGCTGTTCGGTGTGGCGGTCGCCTTCTCCTCCTCGACCCAGGACATCGCCATCGACGCCTACCGGATCGAGGCGGCGGACAAGGACTATCAGGCCGCCATGTCGGCCATGTACATCTTCGGCTACCGCATCGCGATGCTGGTGGCGGGCGCGGGCTCCCTCTACGTTGCGGCGGGCTACGGCTGGACGGCGGCCTATGTCGCCATGGCCGTCCTGATGCTGATCGGGGTGGTCACGGTCCTGATCGTCGCGGAGCCCGAGGTGACCAAGAACCGGCCGTCGATCTTCGACCAGCCGGAGGTCAAGGCGATCATCGACGCCGGCGGCACCCGTCATGCGGGGCTGGTCAAGGCGGAGGCCTGGATCGTCGGCGCCATCGTCTCCCCCTTCGTCGACTTTTTCCGCCGTCACGGCTGGATCGCGCTGGTGATCCTGGGGTTCATCGCGCTCTACCGGATCAGCGACCTGACGATGGGGATCATGGCGAACCCCTTCTATGTCGCGGTCCATTATTCCAAGATCGACATCGCCAACGTCACCAAGCTGATGGGCCTGGTGCTCACCCTGGTCGGCGCCGGGGTCGGCGGGCTGGTCGTCGCACGCTACGGCATCATGCGGCCGCTCTTCGCCGGCGCGGTGCTGGTCGCGCTGGCCAACGTCTGCTTCGCCTGGATGGCGACGATCCTGCCGGTGCCGCCGCTGTGGGACATGATGGTGGACACGGTGTGGCGCGA
>CAYGKX010000537.1:0-1386 GCA_964350225.1 uncultured Rhodospirillaceae bacterium
TTGAAGGTCGCCGCCCCGACCCCGATTCCGATCATGGCGCCGACCAGCATGATCCGCAGGTTGCGCCAGTCGGCCTTGCGCCAGAAGGCCCAGACGCCGACGAGGTCGGCGACACAGAGGATCGGCAGCATGATGGCCGCCGCGATCCGCGGCTCGATGGTCAACGCCATTATGGGCACCGCGACGAAGCCGACGCCGCCGCCGAAGCCGCCCTTGGAAATGCCGGCGATCAGGACGGCCGGAATGGCCGCCGCGTAGAAAACGGGATCGGAAATCACAAAAAGGCCTCCCCCGGCGCCGGCATCCAGCGCCCAAGCCGCTCCTGACGGTGTGCGATTCGCCGGGCAGAAAGCCCGGCATGCGCTGCAACTTCAAGCTCATTCTCGTCGCCTTGTCCATGCAACCTGCGTCCGGCCCCAAGCTGGGCAAGGCTGGCGACAACGCTGCCCCATGGTCGCCGGGCAAGGGTTTTCATGCGATAGTCCCCGCGGCGAACGACCATTGGGGGGCAAGACGATGACCGAGACAGCGAACACGCCGGGGCCCGAGGGGCCGCAAAAGGACAAGGGCAGCGGCGGCTTCAATGCGGTCGAGATCCGCCTGAACCTCATCCAGGCGATCCGCGCCCACAAGACCTTCTTCTATGTAGAGGCCGCGCTGATGATCGTCGCCGGCCTCGTCGCCATTCTGCTGCCCCATATCGCAACCCTCGCCGCCGGCTTCTTCCTTGGCTGGCTGCTTCTGGTGCTGGGCATCCTCGGCGTCTTCGTCGTCTGGTCGCGGCGCGCGGCGCCCGGCGTGATCTGGGCGGCATTGAGCGTGGTGCTGGCGCTCGCGGCGGGGATCGTGATCCTCGCCTTCCCGACCCAGGCGCTCGTCAGCCTGACCTTCATCCTCGCCATCTTCTTCGTTGCGGAGGGCGCGGGCCGGCTGGCCTTCGCCTGGCAGATGCGGCACAGCGGCGGCGGATGGGGCTGGCTGGCGCTCTCCGGGCTTCTGGGCGTTGTCCTCGGCATCATCATCGTCGCCGCCCTGCCCAAGACCTCGACCTGGGTGATCGGCCTTCTGGTCGGCATCAACCTCCTCATCTACGGCATCGGCCTCATGCGGCTGGTGGCGACCGTCGACAAGATGGAGGATTGAGCCCGAGGCGGCCGCTCGCCCCTCAACGGTCACCTTGCGCCCTTTCCGCCAACGCGCCACATTTCCCCGCTAGGGGGATCGAGAAGGAGGACGCCGTCATGGCGGGCGAGGACGAGAAGAATACGGAATGGCGGACGCGTGCCGCTGGTTCTGGGGCCGCCGGTTCTGGAAGCGCCGGTTCGGGGAGCGCGGGTTCGGGGAGCGCCGGTTCGGGGAGCGCGGGTTCGGGGGCCGCCGGCACAA
>CAYGKX010000537.1:1396-3021 GCA_964350225.1 uncultured Rhodospirillaceae bacterium
CGGCACAAGCCGCCCGGTCGACGGCCTGGCCGTCACCGGCATGATCCTCGGCATCGTCGCCGCGCTTCTCTGCTGGGTGCCGGTCATCGGTGCCGTCCTGGCAATCCTCGCCATCATCTTCGGCGGCATCGGAATTTCGAAGAAAATATCCACCGGCATGGCGGTCACGGGCCTCGTCCTGGGCATCATCGCCTTCCTCGCCAATGTTCTTCTGTCCGTCGGCGCGCTGTTCGTCCAACAGGCGCCCGGCGGCTGACGCGGGTCGGAAGCGGATGGAAAGCATGAGCGGGTCGGGAAAAGGCGCAGGGCGGCGACGGCGGACGCAACGTGCGCTACTTCGCGCCGGCTCAATCGCGGCCTCCGGCGGGTGGGGCCTGATGCTGGGCCCGCTTCTCGTCGCGACCCTGGGCCTACTCGTCATCGCCTGGTTCCTGCCGATCATGACGATCACCAAACTGGTCTTCTGGTCGGACAAGGTGTCGATCGCCGACGCCATCGGGCAACTGTGGTCGGAGGGCGACGTCTTCATTTTCGCCGTCCTCTTCCTGTTCACGATCATCTTCCCGTTCGCCAAGCTGGCCGCGGGCCTGTGGCTCTGGGCGCGGATCGCCCCGGGCGACGCCCGGGCCAGCCGGATCGCCGCCCTGATCAAGAACCTGTCCAAATGGTCGATGCTGGACGTCTTCGTCGCCGCCCTGATCGTCGTCGCCGTCAAGGTGACCGTCGTATCTGACGTGACGATCCATGCCGGCATCTACGCCTTCACCGCGGCCATCCTGCTGTCGACCCTGTGGTTCGGGCTCCTTGAGCGTTTGATCGCCCGCCAGGCGGCGCCGGCGGAGACGTCGTCCTGACCGTTCCGGGGGGTTAGCCCCTTGTGGTCATTGGATATTGCCCCATTTGGCATTGCGCTTGGCGCGCCGGGCCTTTATATACCCGCCTCTATCGGGCGGCATGGCGACACGGGCATGCCTATCCGCCCCAAAGCGACGGCCCCCTCGCATTCCTTCGAGATTGCCAAACCGGACCCGGTTCTCCGGCGGTTCGGGCGCGGGGCCAAACCGATAGCCAGAAAGGATCGCAAACTGCCCAAGAGGAAGACCAAGAGTGCGGCCAAGAAGCGCTTCAGCTTCACGGCCAGCGGCAAGATCAAGAAGGGCCACGCCTACAAGCGTCACAACCTCAACCGGCGGGCCAAGGACATGAAGCGGTCGTCGCGCGGTACCGAGATCATGAGCGACTCGGACGCGAGGATCGTCCGCAAATACATGCCCTACGGCTGACCGGCTAACGAGGAGAGACCAATATGGCACGCGTCAAGAGGGGCGTGACGACCCACGCCCGCCACAAGAAGATCATCAAGGCCGCCAAGGGTTCCCGCGGCCGTTCGAACAACACCTTCCGCGCCGCGAATCAGCGGGTCGAGAAGGACATGACCTACGCCTATCGCGACCGCCGCACCCGCAAGCGCAACTTCCGCGCCCTGTGGATCCAGCGGATCAACGCCGGCGTCCGCGAACATGGCATCACCTATTCCCAGTTCATGAACGGCATGAAAAAGGCCGGGATCGAGCTGGATCGGAAGGTGCTGGCCGACCTCGCCGCGCGCGAGCCAGCCGCGTTCA
>CAYGKX010000538.1:0-3016 GCA_964350225.1 uncultured Rhodospirillaceae bacterium
GGCAGGTGACCGGCGCGTTGTCCCAATACAGGTCGCAGCCGCCGCGGACCTTGGCCTCGAGGAATTCCAGATAGATACGTCCGCCGCTCATGAAGCTCCCCGTTCTCGCGCGTCTTCTCGCCCCGCATTGGGCAGGCTGAGATTAGGGTGCGGTCTGGGCCAAGTAAAATATGATTATCCCATAAGCGAATTCGGAAAAATCGAATTCAGGGACGGGGAATTCGGAGCCTGTCCGGGAGATGGCGACAGGAGAAATCCATTCTGGCCGGCCAAAGTCGGCGCTCTGCATCTCCACCCCCTCCCCAACCCTCCCCCTTAAAGGGGAAGGGAGCGCACCAAGCCCGTCTGATACAACTTAACACCAGTCTCTGAGACCCTTCCCCCTTGAAGGGGGAAGGTGCGGATGGGGGTGGAGATGCAGGGCTCGGCACTGGCCAGGAAACACCGGCTGCTCCGGATCGCCCTCCGAAACGACGCTAACTCCGCACTTCCAGCACCAGCTCGCGGAAGAGGCGGGCTGGCGGCGGCAGGGGAGAGCCGCGGCGCCAGATCAGGCCGACATCCAGGGTCGGCAGGGAATCCGCCACCTCCCGCGCCTCCAGCCGGTCGCCCTCCAGCGACCAGGGGCGATAGAGCATGTCGGGCAGGAGCGCGATCCCCGCACCGGTCGCGACCAGGCTGCGGATCGCCTCGACCGATGCGGTCGTCATGTGGATCTTCGGCGTCAGGCCGGCGGCGCGCCAGATTTCCTCGTTCGATCGGCGGTATTCGTCGACGGCGAGCGCTATCTGCGGTTCCCGTGCGATGTCGGCCAGGCCGATCCGATCCTGGGCGTTCAAGGGATGGTGGGGCGGCAGCCACAGGCGGTGACGCGACTGCACGAGGACGCGGGTCTCGAAGGCCGCCGGGTCGTCGAGGTTCGACAGGATGACGGCGCCGATGTCGAGTTCGCCATTGATCAGGAGATGCTCGACGAAGCGGCGGGCATCCTCGACCACCTTGTAGGTGATCCCGGGATAGATGCGTCGGAAACGGGCCAGGGGATCCGCCAGGAAATAGCCGGCGACGATATGGGTAACACCGAGATTCAGGTGCCCTTCCGCGGTCCGCGGATCGCTGGTGACGGCCAGCGACGCGTCGGCGACGGCCGACAGGATGGCACGGGCGTGGCGCAGGAACTGGTGCCCCTGATGGGTCAGGGCAACGCCGCGCGCACGCCGTTCCAGAAGGCTGACGCCGAGCTGCGCCTGCAATGCCTTCACCGCCTCGGTGATCGCCGACTGGGAAATGTTGACGTCCGCGGCGGCGGCGGTGACCGATCCCGCCTCGGCGACGGCGACGAAATAGCGGATCTGGCGCAACGTGACCTGCATGGGTCACCCCTTCCAAAGACGATCTGATATTTCGGAAAATCCGAATTGTGACCCACACTATAACAGTTTTGTGCATGGTGAAGCGGCAGCCTATCGTGGCGCCGTGCCCATCTCGGCCGCCCGACCCCTTCGAGACCGATCATGAACGAGATCACCGCGCCCGCCTCCGCCGCTGCCCCTCTGCTGCCGCCCGAGCTTCCGACGCACATGCTGATTGGCGGCGATTTCGTGGGAGGGCTCGGCCCGGCGGAGAGCGTCGTGGCGCCGGCGACCGGCGAGACCATATCGGAGCTGCCGTCCGCCGACCCCGACCAGGTTGCCGCCGCGGTCGCCGCGGCCGACAACGCCTTCCCCGATTGGCGCCGGACAACCCCGGCCGAACGGTCCGCCCTTCTTCTGGAAGTCGCCGCGCGGATCGAGGCCGATGCAGAGACGCTCGCACGGCTGGAAGCGGTCAATTGCGGCAAGCCCTTCCACTGCGCCAGAGGCGACGACGTCGTGTGCGCGGCGGACGTCTTCCGGTTCTTCGCCGGCGCCGCCCGAACCCTCTCCGGCAGCGCCGCCGGCGAATACGCCCGCGACCACACGAGCATGATCCGCCGCGATCCGCTGGGCGTGATCGCCGCGATCGCGCCCTGGAACTACCCGTTGATGATGGCCGCGTGGAAACTCGCCCCCGCGCTCGCCGCCGGTAACACGGTCGTCTTCAAGCCTTCGGAACACACGCCATTGAGCGCGCTTCGCCTGGCCCGGCTGATCGGCGATCTCTTTCCCAAGGAGGTCGTCAACATCGTGACCGGCGGGGGCACTGTCGGCGCCGCCGTCGCGACGGCCAAACCGGTCCGCATGGTCTCGCTGACAGGCGACGTCGCGACGGGCTCCAAGATCCTCGAGGGGGCCGCGGCCGACGCCAGGCGCACCCATCTGGAACTGGGCGGCAAGGCTCCGGTCCTCATCCTCGCCGACGCCGATATCGAGGCGGCGGTCGCGACGGTCCGGCGCGCCGGTTACTACAATGCCGGCCAGGACTGCACGGCGGCCTGCCGGGTCTATGCCCATCGCGAAATTTACGACCGGTTCGTCGCGGAGCTGTCCGACGCCGTGGGATCGATCCGGGTCGGCCCGCCGGAAACAGAGACGAGCGAAATTGGCCCCCTGATCACCGCCCGACAGCGGTCCCGGGTCGATGCCTTTGTCCAGCGAGCCCTCGCCCTTTCCCATATCGAGGCCGTCGCCGGCGGCGTGTCTGGCGACGGCGCGGGCTTCTTCTTCCGGCCGACGGTCCTTGCGGGTGCCCGCCAAGGCGACGAGATCGTCAAGCGGGAAGTCTTCGGGCCGGTCGTCTCCGTCACCCGCATCGACGACACCGAGCAGGGTGTCGCCTGGGCCAACGATTCCGACTATGGCCTGACCGCCTCGGTCTGGACCCGGGACGTCGGCACCGCGATGCGGGTCAGCAACGCCCTTCTTTACGGCACCGTCTGGGTCAACGATCACACGGTCCTGCCCTCGGAAATGCCCCATGGCGGTGTGCGCCGGTCGGGATACGGCAAGGACCTCTCGGTCTATGGCCTTGAGGACTATACCTTTATTCGCCACGTCATGTTCGCCCATCGGTAAGGCGTACGAAAAAGCCGGCTGCC
>CAYGKX010000539.1:0-3006 GCA_964350225.1 uncultured Rhodospirillaceae bacterium
CCGAAAGCGGACGACGGCGTCCTGCTGGTAGACGACCAACTGGAAGGGCCCGGTGCCGACCGGCAGCCGGTCGACCTTCTCCGGCGTCTTCGCCGCCAGCATCCTGTCGGCATATTCCTTGGAGAGAATCGAGGCGAACTCCATCGCGAGGTCGGCAAGGAAAGGCGCCTCCGGCCGGTTGAGGGTGAAGCGCACCGTGCCGTCGTCGATCTTCTCGATCGACTTCAGGAGCTTCGGCATCCCCATGCCGTAGAAGAAGCTGTAGGTGCCGCCCGAGACCTTGTGGAACGGGTTGTCCTTCTTCCATTGCCGCTCGAACGTGAAGAGGACGTCGTCGGCGTTGAAATCCCGCGTCGGCTTGAACCAGCGGGTCGTGTGGAACTTGACGCCCTTTCGCAGCCTGAAGGTGTAGACCAGCCCGTCGGGCGAGATCGTCCAGCTTTCCGCGAGGCCGGGGATGACGTCGGTCGTGCCCCGCTCGAACTCCACCAGCCGGCTGTAGATCGTCTTGGCCGACGCGTCGAAGGTCGTGACAGAGGTGTAGAGCGAGGGATTGAAACCCTCGGGGCTTCCCTCCGAACAGTAGACAAGCGTCTTGGCCGCCTGCGCAGGGCCTGTCGAGGAAAGCCACACGGCAGACGCAGCGAGCGCGATGCCGATTCCAGTTCGCATGTCAGGCCTTCCTTCCATCCGTGCGAGCGCATGATGCGGGCGCCGGGTTCGATTATCCAGCCGACCGTTGGTCCGTCAGTCCCAGCCGAACAGCCGCGCCGGGTTCTCCGCCAGTACCCGTTCGGCCAGCCGGTCGTCGTTCGCGGCGGAGAGGAAGGTGCGCAGCAGGTCGCGCGGGTCGGGCAGGATGTCCGTCCGGTTGTCGGGGCCCTTGTAGACGATGTGCGGCCAGTCGGTGCCCCAGATGCAGCGGTCGGGGTTGGCGTCGAGGAGTGCGCGGATGAAGGGCAGCGCGTCGGCATAGTCCGGCGGCCCCGCCGGCGACCAGCGGTCATAGTTGGAGATCATGACCCAGACATGCCCGGCCCTGAGGAGGTCGAGGAGCAGGACCATCGGCGCCTGATCGAGGCCGTCGGCGATCTCCATATGCGCCATGTGGTCGATCGTGACGGGCACCGGGCAGGTGCGGATCAGTTCCTCGTGCTCCAGAAGTTCGTCGCCCTTCAGATGCAGCCGGACGTGCCAGCCGAGCGGCGCGATCCGTTCCACCGTCCGGTCGAACAGCGCTCGGTCGAACGGCTGGCCGAGGAAATGCCAGATATTGAAGCGGACACCCCGGACGCCCGCCTCGTGCGCCGCCGCGAGATCGCCGTCGGTCGTCGCCTCGTCGATCAGCATGATGCCGCGATAGCGCCCGGCCGGCGTTGCACCCGCCATCGCCTCGAACATCTGGCGATTGTCGGCCCCGTAGGTCGTCGGTTGGACCATGACGCCACGGGCGATCCCGGCCCCGCCGTGCATCGCCTGCAGATCCTCGAGCGACGCCGGCGGCGGCTCGTAGCTGCGGGTCGCATTGAGGCGCGAAGCGACCGCGCCCCGATAGACATGGACCGCGGAATCGCACGTGCCGTCGGGTAGGTCGGGTGGCTTTGTACCGGTCGTCATCGCGACAGTCTCCGGGTGCGGAGTGCGCCTGTCCAGCCCCGGTGCATGACGGCCATGCTGCGCGCCCGAAAGAGACTATACGTTTTCTTCAGCGGCCCGGTGATCGCCTCATGTCATGTTTGGCTTTGCCTGAGGGGTTCGAAGGAAAATGCGCAGAATCCGGACCATGCTCTCGGTGACCGCCCTCGCGTTCGCCCCCGTTTCGATCGCGCTTGCGGACATGCCGCCCCTGCTGACGCCCACCACGACACCGACGACACCGGGCGCGTTCTATCTGTCGATCGGCGGCCTGGGCGCCGTGCACCGGTCGAAGGGCTTCGAATACGGGACGCGACAGCGGATCTATTCAAACGGCGATGTCGACAACGGCCAGGCGCTGTTCAGCTACGGCAAGAGCATCACGGTCGGCGGCGGAACGGCGACGATCGGTTATGCGCTCGACAAGGGCGACCCGCTGGGAGGCATCGGCCGGCGGGCGCGGATCGAGTTCGCCTTCACGCTGTTTCGCGGCAGCCAGCGAGACGGCGGCGTCACCGATGGCGCCTGCGACGGGGTCACATCCTGCGAATATTCCTACACCGGCTCCATCGGCGGGCCCAACGCAAACGGGCTGGGGGTCTTGGTCGCACCGGCGCCAGGCGTCCCGATCAGCAGCGGGGCCGGCGTAAACCTGACAAGCGAATATCGGAGCGAATATTGGGGCGGCGACGGCACTGTCCGCTATCGGACCGACCTGCAGCTGACCAGACGGCTCTTCCTGACCCCGTCCTTCGGTGTCCTCGGCGGCGCGCAGGTCCGCAAGCATGAGCTCAGATACAACTACGCGGGCCTCGGTTACCCCAGTGCCTACGCGGGAGAGGTGACGGCTACGCTGTCGAGCTTCAGCGTCGGCCCCGAGTTCGGCAGCGTGGTCACTTGGCAGGCAACCCGGCGAATTGCCCTGCATGGCGGCGCAACCTTTGCCATCCTGCATCGACAGGCCTCACTGCGCGGTCAGGACTGCGGTACCACCCTGGGGGCGGCCTGCCCCTTCCCGCTCTTGCCGCCGGAGCTCGTCTCGTCCAGCGTCGACACCAGTGCCAGCCGTATCGCCTACCGGGTCGGCATCGAAGTCGGCGCCACCGTGAAGGCGCGGCCCTGGCTGCACGTAACGATTACGGGCTTCGGCAGCTACGACACCGCCGTGCCGGGCATCGGACGTAACCCGGCGGCCACGGATGGTATCGGCGCGTTCGACGCCGGAGCGGCCCCCGCCAAGGTCGTCTTCTCCGGCGAATGGAGTTATGGCGGGGCGCTTCTGCTCACCATTCCCTTCAGGTGAAGGGGACCTGCTGAGGGGAGACGCCCATCCGCAGGCGTGACGCCGCGGCTGAGCCGGAACTGAGCCGG
>CAYGKX010000540.1:0-2998 GCA_964350225.1 uncultured Rhodospirillaceae bacterium
ATCATGCATTTCGCCCGCGTCCTGCGCGCGGCGGGTGTGCCGGTCGGGCCCGGCAAGGTCGTCGACGCACTCGACGCCGTGCAGGCCGTCGGCATCACCAATCGCGACGACTTTTACTGGACCCTGCATGCCGTGTTCGTGAACCGGCGCGACCAGCGGGAAATCTTCGACCAGGCCTTTCACGTCTTCTGGCGCAATCCGAAGCTTCTCGAACGGATGATGATGGCGATCGTCCCGACCTTCGACGTGCCACCGGACGAGGAGGATCGCGAGGAAATCTCCCGCCGCGTCGCGGAAGCCCTGTCGGCGGCAGCGGAGCAGGACAGCGATAGACAACGCGAAGAGGACGAGACCGTCGAGATCGACGCGGTCATGACCTGGTCCGACGAAGAGGTCCTGCGTTCGATGGACTTCGAGAAGATGTCGACCGCCGAGATCGATCAGGCGAAGACGGCGATCCAGCGCATGACCCTGCCGATCAACGAGGTGCCGACCCGGCGCTTCCGGGCCGACGCGGCGGGCCCGCGCATCGACATGAGGGCGACGCTCCGGCGCAGCCTCAGGGGCGGCAGCCACAACCTGATGCTCGCCCGTCGCCGCCGGCGGACCCGCCGTCCGCCGCTGGTCGTCATCTGCGACATCTCCGGCTCGATGAGCCGCTATTCCCGGATGCTCCTTCATTTCATGCACCGGCTGACCAACGACCGAGACCGGGTCTTCACCTTCCTGTTCGGAACCCGCCTGACCAACATCACCCGGCACATGCGCCAGAAGGACGTCGACATGGCGCTCGCCAAGGTCGGCGAGGCGGCGGAAGACTGGTCGGGCGGCACCCGGATCGGCCATTGCCTGGAGGAGTTCAATCGCTACTGGTCGCGCCGGGTCCTCGGCCAGGGGGCGGTCGTTCTCCTCATCACCGACGGGCTCGACCGCGACGGCGGCGAGGGGCTGGAAGGCGAGATGGAACGCCTGCGCATGAGCTGCCGGCGCATGATCTGGCTGAACCCCCTCTTGCGGTATGACGGATTCGCGCCAAAATCTAGGGGCATACGGGCGATGCTGCCCCATGTGGACGACTTTCGCACGATCCACAACCTGGACAGCCTCGACGATCTGGCCCAGGCCCTGGCGCGTCTCTCGCGCAACCGGGTTGGCCACGAACGGGATGAAAGCGTGAAGCGATGGTTGAACAATCTGCCATGACCGACAATGAGGATGTGCTGGCGGCGGCCCGGGACTGGCGCGATGCCGGCAAGGGCGTTGCGATCGCGACGGTCGTGACGACCTGGGGCTCCTCCCCCCGCCCCGTCGGCAGCCAGCTGGCGGTCAGCGACGCGATGGAGATGATCGGCTCCGTTTCCGGCGGCTGCATCGAGGGCGCGGTGGTGACCGAGGCCCAGCAGGTCATCAAGGCTGGGGGTACGAAGCTCCTCGACTTCGGCGTCGCAGACGAGGATGCCTGGGCCGTCGGGCTCGCCTGCGGCGGCAAGGTCCAGGTTTTCGTCGAACGGGTGGACTGACGGACATGAGACGCGACATCCTCGATGCCATCCTTGAGGCCCGGGCGGCCAAGCGGCCGGTGGCGCTCGCAACCGACCTCGCGACCGGGACCCAGAGCCTGATCGACGGTGCCACGACCCGGGGCGACCTGGCGGTCGGGCCCGAGGTGCGGGCGGCCGTCGACGACGTCCTGCGCGCCGACAAGGGCCGGACGGTCGTCGACGGCAACCGGCAGGTCTTCGTGCAGCCCTTCAACCCGCCCCTGCGCCTGATGACCGTCGGGGCCGTCCATATCGCCCAGGCGCTCGCCCCCATGGCGCTGATCGCCGGCTACGACGTAACAGTAATCGATCCGCGGGAGAGCTTCGCGACCGAAGCACGCTTTCCCGGCGTGTCCCTCTCGACCGGCTGGCCGGACGATGCGCTCGACACACTCGCCCCGGACACGCGCAGCGCCATTGTCACCCTGACCCACGACCCGAAGATGGACGACCCGGCGCTGCACCGCGCCCTCGCCTCCCCCGCTTTCTATATCGGCTGCCTCGGCAGCACCCGCACTCATGCCTCCCGGCTGGAACGGCTGAAGGCCGCCGGTTTCGATGCAAACGCGACCGGTCGCATCCATGGCCCCATCGGCCTCGCGATCGGCGCCAAGTCGCCGGCGGAGATCGCGGTCGCGATCCTGGCACAGATCACCGAGACCCTGCGCAAGCCGCCGCCGGCGGCCGCCGAGGCGGCATGAAATTCGGCCCGGTCCCGGTCGACCGGGCGGAAGGCGCGCTTCTGGCCCATTCCCTGCGCCTCAAACGGGGAAGATTACGCAAGGGACACCGGCTGACCGCCGACGACCTTTCGGACCTCGCAAGCGCGGGATACAGGGAGATCGTCGTCGCGCGACTCGATGCGGACGATCTGACCGAGGATGCGGCGGCAGAACGGCTCGCGTTGGCCCTCGCCAATGACACCGTCGCTGCGGGGACACCCGGCACGGGCCGCTGCAATCTGAGCGCGCTCGCGGATGGGCTGCTGCTCGTCGATCGAGCGGCGATCGATCGCCTGAACGGCATCGACGAGGGGATAACGCTCTCGACCCTTGCGCCTTACGCGCCCGTCCGCACCGGACAGATGATCGCAACCGTCAAGATCATCCCGCTGGGGGTCGCTGCGTCGTCGGTCTCGGCCTGCGTCGAGGCGGCGTCGGCCTCTCTCCGGATCGCTCCCTTCCGCCCCCTGTCCGCGGCCCTTGTGCAGACCCGCCTGCCGGGCATCAAGCCCTCCCTGCTGGAGAAGACCGTCGAGGCGACTCGGCGCCGTCTCGACGCAATCGGTTCGACACTCGATGCGACGGAGGTGCACGACCACAGTACCGATGCGGTCGCGTCCGCGCTCAAATCCCTTGCCGGGCGCCACGAGCTGGTGCTCCTGCTCGGTGCCTCGGCAATCATCGACCGGCGCGACGTCATCCCGTCCGCGCTTGTCGAGGCGGGCGGCGAGATTC
>CAYGKX010000541.1:0-2993 GCA_964350225.1 uncultured Rhodospirillaceae bacterium
GAATCCGCCAGGGCCTGGCTGTCGGAATACATGGTGCGGACATTGAGGACCGCCTGTCGGCCCTCCTCCCGGACGGCCTTCAGGCATCGGCCGAGGGCCTCCGGCAGCTCGGCCGGGTCCTCGACCCGCTCGCCGTAGCCGCCCGACGACTCGACCACTTTCTCGTAGTCCGGCACCGGGTCGAAGACGGTCAGGGGCGCGCGGTTGCTCTTGGCGGCGGCGCCGTCGGGATAAAGGCCGAGGGTCGCCTTCCGGACGGAACCCCACATGCCGTTGTTCACGATCACCGTCAGTGTCGGCAGGTCCATCGCGCGGGACACGTAGTGGGCCGGCGTGGGCCCGTTGAACATGTAGGCCCCGTCGCCGACGACCGAGACCACCGTCCGGTCGGGCGCCCCCAGTTTCAGGCCCAGCGCCGCCCCCATGCCCCAGCCGAGCCCGCCGGCCGAGGGCGTGCCGAAATAGGTGCCCGGCTGCGTCCGGGTGAGATAGGGGAAGGGAAGCTGGGTCTCGGTGACAAGAATGTCGTCCTGCTCCAGCAGTTCGTTGAGGCAGTGCGTCAGCCACGGCGTCTCGATGGGCCGGGAATCCCTGACCCGGTCGAGCGCGGCGCCGAGGCCGTCCTTTACCCTTGCCTTGCGCTCCGCAATCGCGCTCCGTCGTCCGTCGATGCCGGGCGCCATCTGGCTTTCCCTGTCGTCCAGGGCCTTTTCAATCGCGGGAATCGCCAGGCCCGCAGATGCGGTGATCGCCACATGACAGGGGAAGCCGCGGATCGGCAGCCGCTGGAACAAGGGGTCGGACGCCACATGGATGACCTTCGCCTCCGGGTTCACCGGCATCAGCTGCGGGATCCAGGGCACATCGCTGTCGATCACAAGGATGACATCGGCGTCCTTGACGAAGGGCGCGCTGTCGTAACCGACATGCATCGGGTGGTCGGTCGGCAGGTTGAGGTAGCGGGGACGGAAGCTCACGACCGGAAGGGCGAAACGTTCCGCCAGTGCGGCGAAGGCCGGCACGACGGACGGGTTGGCGCCGAGGCCCGACGTGATCACAAGCGGGTTCTCGGCGCCCGCAAGGAGATCGGCCGCCTGCTCGATCGCGTCCGGGGCCGGGGCGGGCGGCGCCGCGGGCCGGTGGGCGTCCGCCGGGCCGTAGGAAAACGTCTCCGGCCGCCGGGCCAGGACCTCGCGCGGCAGACTGAGATACACCGGGCCGCGCGGCTCCGACATCGCACCGGTCAGCGCCCGGTCGACCACCGTTTCCAGCTGGCCGGCCTCACGCAGTTCATAGTCCCACTTGACCATCTCGCGCAGCATGCCGGCCTGGTCGAACATCTCCTGACCCCAGTGGATGAAGATGCTCCGCGCACCCGCTTCGCCGGTTTCGGTGATCGGGGTGCGGCCGGCGGTGAAGAGGATCGGTATCTGCTCCCGCGCCGCGTTCATGGCGTTGCAGATGCCGTTCGCGGTGCCGACATTGACGTGGAACATGACCGCCTGGGGGCGGCCCGTCGCAAGGTAGTAGCCATGGGCCATGGCGACGGCCAGGTTCTCGTGCGGCACGGTGACCGGGACGGGCGCCTTGGCCCCGCCCGCCTGTGCTTTGGAGAAGGCCTCGATGATTGACGGGAAATCGGTCCCGGAATTGCCGAACAGATAGTCGACCCCGCGATCCGCGAGAAGAGCGAGATAGGCCTCGCCCAGGCTGTCGGCCTCGATGCTTGTATACGACATGGCGCCCTCTTGTTGGTGGCCCGCACTATTGCGCGGGACCGGCCGCCGGGCAACGGGGCAATCGATCGAGCAGCCTCTGGTGGGTCATGACAATCGCCGGGTTTTCGGGCATCATTGTATACATTCGCCGCCGAACCCGAAGGAGATGACCATGAGACCGGTTGCCCCGCGCCCGCCCCATCCCGTTCGTCTTGCCCGTTCGTCACGTCTTCCCGTCGCCGCTTTCGCCGCCGTGTTGGCCGGCGGTCTTGCCGCCGCCACGCCGGCTGCGGCCCAGAAGACGCTGAATGTCGGCGCGTTGCCGCAGGGGTCTTTGTCCTATGCCATCGGCGCGACCGTCGCGAAGGCCATCGGCGACAATACCGATCTCAAGACCCGGGCCATCGGCTTCGGCGGATCGAACATCTACATCCCCATGCTCGACCAGGGGAAACTGGAGTTCACCACGGGCAACAGCCTCGACGCCGCCTTCGCCGCCACCGGCAAGGAGGCCTTCGAGGGCAAGAAGCTCCCGAATGTCCGCATCCTCGCAAAGCTCTTCACCTTCCAGACCGGCTTCATGGTCCCGAAGGATTCCGACGTCCAGAAGCTGACGGACTTCAAGGGCAAGCGCTTCCCCTCCGGCTTTTCCGCGCAGAAGATCGTCGACGTGCTGGTCCGCGGCGCCTTCGCGACCGAGGGCATGACCTACAAGGACGTGCGCGGCGTGCCGGTGCCGAATTTCGTGCGCGCGACCGACGCGATGGTCGCGGGGCGCGTGGCCGGCTCCTTCCTCGCGGTCGGCTCCGCCATCGTGCGCAAGGCCAACGCGGCCAAGGGCGTCCGTTTCATCGACATGACGCCATCGCCGGAGAAGGAGAAGATCCTCGCATCCATCGCGCCGGGCGCCTATTACACGGTCGTCAAGCCGTCCAAGCGGATGCCCTACATCACCAAGCCGACCACCGTCGTCGGCTTCGATTTCCTGATCCTCGTCGGCAAGCATGTCCCGGACGATGTCGCCTTCAAGGCGGCAAAGGCGCTGCACGACAACAAGAAACAGATGATCCAGGGCCATGGCGTCTTCCGCGCCTTCGACCCATCCAAGATGGCGAAGCCCAGCCTCTCCCCGGCCTATCACCCGGGCGCGATCAAGTACTACAAGGAGATCGGCATCTGGCCGGAGAAGTGATCCGCTCCCAGAACCGGACATGAACGACCGGGAGCGCCCCGCACCCGACGACGACATCGTGGCGAAAGCCGGATCGGACTTCG
>CAYGKX010000542.1:0-2254 GCA_964350225.1 uncultured Rhodospirillaceae bacterium
TCAACCCGCTCGTCGTGCACGGCCAGGTGCAGGGGGGTGTCATTCAGGGCATCGGCCAGGCGCTCATGGAAGCTGGCGTCTATGACGAAGATGGCCAGCTCGTCACCGGATCCTTCATGGATTATTGCATGCCCCGGGCGGACGACGTGCCGTTCATCGACAGCGACCTGACCGTCACGCCCTGCCCCTTCAACCCGCTTGGGGTGAAGGGCTGCGGCGAGATGGGTACGATCGGGTCGCCCCCGGCGGTCATCAATGCCATCGTCGACGCCCTCAAGGACTACGGCGTCAAGCATATCGACATGCCCGCAACCCCGCAGCGCGTGTGGCAAGCCATGCAGGTCCCGGCGGCCGCGGAATAAGAGGACGAGAGAGAAAGACATGTACGAATTCGGCTATTCCAAACCCGACGCAGTCCAGGCAGCGGTCGACGCCGCGAAGGGCGACGAGGACGCGAAGATCCTCGCCGGCGGCATGACCCTGATCCCGACCCTGAAACAGCGGCTGGCGATGCCCTCGCAGCGGATCGGCCTGGGTGCGATCGGCGGCCTCAGGGGCATCGCGGTCGCGGGCGATGCGGTCACGGTCGGTGCGGTGACGACCCATGGCGCCGTCGCCGCCTCCTCGGAGGTCGCGGGCGCCATTCCGGCCCTCGCCTATCTTGCCGGCCTGATCGGCGATCCGGCGGTGCGCCATCGCGGCACCATCGGCGGCTCGATCTCCAACAACGACCCCGCAGCGGATTATCCGGCCGCGGTGGTCGGCCTCGGCGCGACGGTGAAGACGACGGAGCGGGAGATCGCTCCGGACGACTTCTTCACCGGCATGTTCGAGACCGCTTTGAACGACGGCGAGATCGTCACGGCGGTGTCCTTCCCCGTTCCGGAGAAGGCGGGCTACGCCAAGTTCCCCAACCCTGCCTCTCGCTATGCGGTGGTTGGTGTGATGGCGGCCAAGACGGCGAACGGCGTTCGCGTCGCCGTGACGGGGGCCGGCCCCTGCGTCTTCCGCGTGCCGGAGATGGAAGAAGCGCTGACCGCCAACTGGTCGCCGGAGGCGGTCGCCGGCGTGAAGGTCTCCGCAAGCGAGCTCAACAGCGACATCCACGCCTCGGCCGACTACCGAGCGCATCTGGTGACGGTGATGGCCAAGCGCGCGGTGGCGGCCGCGGGGTGATCGAACCCGCATAGGGACCCCGGCTCAAGGCCCGGGTGGCGCTGACAGTCTGGTCGCCACCCCGGCCTCTGAGCCGGGGTCCATTTCTAAGACGAGCAAAGCCGATGGCGGAGAAGCGCTACTGGCTCTACATCATGGCAAGCAGACGAAACGGCACCCTCTACATCGGAACGACGAGCAATCTCGCGCAAAGGGTCGACCAGCATAGAAGCGGAACCGGTGCCGTGTTCGTCGAGAAGTGCGACGTAACCCGGTTGGTCTATTTCGAGCCGCATGACGGCTACGAGCCCGCGCGGGAACGCGAAGTCCGGATGAAGAAATGGCGGCGCGCTTGGAAGATTGCGTTGATTGAAGATCGCAATCCGGGTTGGCACGATCTCTCTGACAATCTCTCGGCATGAAAATGGACCCCGGCTCAAGGCCGGGGTGGCGTATCGGTTTTCAAGTGCAGCCCGTGCATCACATCACCGCATTTGCATCGGCCCATCTTGGCCTATATCAACGCGTAACGGCCGCGGGCGGAGCTAGGCTCCGCCCGTTGGCGTTTGTGCACATGCCGTCCTCTTGCCCGGCCATGATCCTGGATCCGCGATGACCGAACAGACCGCCCTGCCCGCTTCCGTCGAGGCCACCGAGACGCTTCTGGCCGATGGCAACTACGTCGCCGACCGCTCGCTTGCGACGGCCGTCTTCCTGGCCCTGAAATTGGGCCGCCCCTTGTTCCTCGAGGGCGAAGCCGGTGTCGGCAAGACGGAGATCGCGAAGGTGCTGGCGGAGACCCTGGGCCGGTCGCTCATCCGCCTGCAGTGTTACGAGGGCCTCGACGTCGCGAGCGCCGTCTACGAGTGGAACTACGCGCGGCAAATGATCGAGATCCGCCTGGCGGAGGCCTCTGGCGACACCGACCGGGCGGCGCTCGCGAGCGACATCTTCACCGAGCCCTTCCTCATCAAGCGCCCGATCCTCGACGCGCTCGAGCCGCATCTGGGCGGCGCCCCGGTCCTCCTGATCGACGAACTGGACCGGGCCGACGAACCCTTCGAGGCCTATCTTCTCGAGGTCCTGTCGGATTTTCAGG
>CAYGKX010000542.1:2264-2992 GCA_964350225.1 uncultured Rhodospirillaceae bacterium
TCCCGGAACTGGGCGTCATCAAGGCCGAGCAGCCGCCCATCGTTATCGTCACGTACAACCGGACACGCGAAATCCACGACGCGCTGAAGCGCCGCTGCTTCTATTACTGGGTCGACTATCCGGATGCCGCCCGCGAACTCGACATCCTGGAGCGAAAGGCACCCGGCGTCGGCGAGGAGTTGGCGCGCGAGGTCGTCGCCTTCGTGCAGAAACTGCGCGAGCATGACCTCTTCAAGCTGCCCGGTGTCGCGGAAACCCTCGACTGGGCCCAGGCGCTCGCCCAGCTCGACGTCATCGCCCTCGATCCCGAGACGATCAACGCGACCCTCGGCACCCTCCTCAAGTACCAGGACGACATCGCGAAGATCCAGGGCAGCGAGGCGATGAAGATCCTGGAGCAGATCAAGGTCGAGCTGGCCTCCCATAGCGCCCAGCGCGCCGCCGGCTGAGGCGGGCCGCGCGATGGCGGACCCCACACTCGTCGCAGACGACTACGAACCTGTCGGGCGCCTGTCCGACAACATCATGCATTTCGCCCGTGTCCTGCGCGCGGCCGGGCTTCCGGTCGGCCCGGGCAAGGTCGTCGATGCGCTCGACGCGGTACAGGCCGTCGGCATCACCAATCGCGACGACTTTTACTGGACCCTGCATGCCGTCTTCGTGAACCGGCGCGACCAGCGGGAAATCTTCGACCAGGCCTTTCATGTCTTCTGGCGGAATCCGAAGCT
>CAYGKX010000543.1:0-2967 GCA_964350225.1 uncultured Rhodospirillaceae bacterium
ACACGAACTTCAAGTGCGAGGCCTATATCCTGACCAAGGAAGAGGGCGGTCGTCACACGCCGTTCTTCTCGAACTACCGCCCGCAGTTCTACTTCCGGACGACGGACGTGACGGGTTCGGTGAAGCTTCCGGACGGCACGGAAATGGTGATGCCGGGCGACAACATCGCGATGGAGGTCGAGCTGATCCAGCCGATCGCCATGGACGAGGGCCTGCGCTTCGCCATCCGCGAAGGCGGACGTACCGTCGGCGCCGGCGTCGTTACACAGATCGTCAAGTAGAGGTCGAGAGTCACTTGCCGGCGGCCCCGCCGGATACCAAAGCGGGGCCGCCGGCATTTTGATCAGGTACGGACATGGAAAACCAGACCATCCGCATACGGCTCAAGGCCTACGATCATCGTCTGCTCGATCAGTCGACGGGCGAGATCGTGAATACGGCCAAGCGGACCGGCGCGCAGGTGCGCGGCCCGATCCCGCTGCCCACGCGGCTTCAGCGTTACACGGTGCTGCGGTCTCCGCACATCGACAAGAAATCGCGCGAGCAGTTCGAGATCCGCACGCACAAGCGCCTGATCGACATTGTCGATCCGACGCCGCAGACCGTCGATGCGCTTGGCAAGCTCGACCTCGCAGCCGGCGTGCATGTCGACATCAAGCTCAAGGAAGGCAACTAAGATGCGTACCGGGCTGATCGCAGAAAAGGTCGGCATGACGCGCCTGTTCCAGGAGGACGGGACGCATGTCCCCGTGACCGTCCTGCGCATGGACGGTTGTCAGGTCGTGGCCGTCAGGACCGCCGACAAGGACGGCTATTCGGCCGTGCAGCTGGGCCACGGCGCCGCCAAGGTGAAGAATGTTTCCAAGCCGATGCGCGGACATTTTGCCAAGGCGAAGGTCGAGCCGAAGAAGAAACTGATCGAGTTCCGCGTCTCCGACGATGCGCTGCTCGAGGTTGGGCAGGAGCTGTCGGCCGAACATTTCGTCGCTGGCCAGCATGTCGACGTCGCCGGCATTTCGATCGGCAAGGGCTTTGCCGGCGCCATGAAGCGGCATAACTTCGGCGGTCTGCGCGCCTCGCACGGCGTGTCGATCTCGCACCGGTCCCACGGCTCGACCGGCCAGTGTCAGGATCCGGGCCGCGTGTTCAAGGGCAAGAAGATGGCCGGCCACATGGGCGCCAAGCGGGTGAGCCTGCAGAACCTCGTTGTCGTCGAGACCGACGCGGATCGCGGCCTGATCTTCGTGCGCGGCGCGGTGCCGGGCCCGAAGGGTGCCATTGTCGAGGTGCGTGACGCCGTCAAGCGCAAGGCGCCGGACGGTCTGCCGATGCCGGCCGCGATCAAGGGCGGTGCCGCCTCCGCGGGCGACACGCCGGCTGACGCTGCCGCGGTCGAGGAGGGCCAGGAGTAATGTCGATCAAGGCTAAAGTCATCGACATGCAGAACAAGGCCGCCGGCGAGATCGAGCTGGACGAAGCCGTGTTCGGTGCGACACCGCGCCAGGACATTCTGCATCGTGTCGTGCGCTGGCAGCTGGCCAAGCGCCGGGCGGGAACCCACGCGACCAAGGGTATCAGCCAGATCAGCGGAACCACCGCGAAGCCCTATCGCCAGAAGGGCACGGGCCGGGCCCGTCAGGGCAGCCTGCGGTCGCCGCAGTTCCGGGGCGGTGCCACGATCTTCGGTCCGCAGCCCCGCGACCATGGGTTCTCGCTGCCGAAGAAGGTTCGCGCCCTTGGACTGAAGTCGGCGCTGTCGGCGAAACAGGCCGAGGGCAAGCTGGTCATCCTGAAGGAGGCCACGCTCGACGAAGGCAAGACGGCGAAGCTCAAGGCGCAGCTCGAGACGCTCGGCTGGTCCAACGCCCTGATCGTCGGCGGTGCCGAACTCGACGCGAATTTCGCCCTGGCGGCGCGCAACATTCCGAACCTCGACCTCCTGCCGGCGCAGGGGGCCAACGTCTACGATATTCTGCGGCGCGACACGCTTGTGCTGACCCAGGATGCCGTGGCGGCGCTGGAGGCGCGGCTGAAATGAGCTGGAAATATTTCGACAAGTCGCCCCTGTCCAAGGAGCAGATGTACGACATCATCCGCGCGCCGGTCGTGACGGAAAAGTCTACGATGGGCTCGCAGTTCGGCCAGGTCTCCTTCAAGGTCCGGATCGACGCGACGAAGCCGCAGATCAAGGCCGCGGTCGAAGGTCTTTTCGGCGTCAAGGTGACGGCGGTGAACACCATTCGGCAGGACGGCAAGCGGAAGGTCTTCCGTGGCCGCCGCGGCCGGCGGTCCGACTACAAGAAGGCGATCGTCACCCTGGCCGAAGGCCAGGCAATCGACGTGACGACGGGAGTCTGAGGCGATGGCGCTGAAGAAATACAATCCGATCACGCCGGGCCAGCGCGGGCTGGTGCTCGTCGATCGGTCGCAGCTCTACAAGGGCGCGCCGGTCAAGCACCTGACCGAGGGTCTGACGAAGAAGGGCGGGCGCAACAATAACGGCCGTATCACCGCGCGCCGGATCGGCGGCGGTCATAAGCGCCGCTATCGCGTCGTCGACTTCAAGCGGACGAAGCATGGCGTGCCCGCGACGGTCGAGCGTATCGAGTACGATCCGAATCGGACCGCCTTCATCGCACTCCTGAAGTATGAGGATGGCGAGCAGGCCTATATCCTGGCACCGCAGCGCCTGAAGGTCGGCGATACGGTTGAGGCGGGAACCGGCGCGGACATCAAGCCGGGCAACGCGTTGCCCATGGCCAACATCCCGATCGGTACCATCATCCACAATGTGGAGATGAAGCCGGGCAAGGGTGGCCAGATGGCGCGGGCCGCGGGCACCTATGCCCAGCTGATCGGCCGAGACGCGGGCTTCGCGCAGCTCAAGCTCAGCTCGGGCGAGATGCGCATGGTGCGGGCGGAATGCATGGCCACCGTCGGCGCCGTGTCGAACCCGGACCAGCAGAA
>CAYGKX010000544.1:0-2960 GCA_964350225.1 uncultured Rhodospirillaceae bacterium
AGGCGGGGATCTGGAGCACATCGACCGCCTGCGCGGCCCGCGGGCACTGATCCTCGGTATGGACGTCGGTCAGGACCGCGAGGCCCGTCGTCTCGCGCACCTCGGCGAAAATGGGCAGCGCGTCGTCGAGGCCGATGCCCCGGGCGCTGTCGACGCTGGTCCGGTTGGCCTTGTCGAAACTGGTCTTGTAGATGACGCCGACACCCGCCTTCTCCGCGACTTCCTTGATCGCGTGCGACATCTCCAGCGCATGCTGGCGCGACTCGAGCTGGCACGGCCCGGCGATCAAGGTCAGAGGCCGGTCGTTCGCGATCTCCAGATCGCCGACGGGAACGGTGCGGGCGTCGGTCATGATGCTTTCACAAGCGGTTACGTTACGGGCGTCCGGCGATGTGTAGGCCCGCTCACGCCAAGGCGCAAGTCCGCCTACCCCTGACGGCGAAGCGCGGCATCGCATCCTTCGACAGGCTCAGGATGATGGGAGTGGAGCGGATCGGTCAAACTCCCCTCCTCACCCTGAGCCTGTCGAAGGGTGAGCTTGTCGAAGGGTGAGCCTGTCGAAGGATGCGAAGACAGGGCCGAACTCTCAGACCAGCCGGCTCTGGTCCATCGCCGCCTTGATGAAGCTCGTAAACAGCGGGTGCGGGGCGAAGGGCTTGCTCTTGAGTTCCGGGTGGTACTGCACGCCGACGAACCAGGGGTGGTCGGGGATCTCCACGATTTCCGGCAGTGCGCCGTCGGGGGACATGCCAGAGAAGCGCAAGCCGGCCGCCTCCAGCCGGTCCTTGTAGTTGACGTTGACCTCGTAGCGGTGCCGGTGGCGCTCCTGGATCTCGGCGGCCCCGCCATAGATTTCGCTGACCTTGGACCCCGACTCGAGCATCGCCGTGTAGGCACCGAGCCGCATCGTGCCGCCGAGATCACCATCCGCCGCGCGCGTCTCAAGCTCGTTGCCCTTGACCCATTCCGTCATCAGGCCGACGACCGGATCCTCGGTCGCGCCGAATTCCGTGGAGTTGGCCTTGTCAATCCCGGCCAGGCTGCGCGCCGCCTCGATCACCGCCATCTGCATGCCGAAGCAGATGCCGAAATAGGGCACCCCCCGCTCCCGTGCGAACCTGGCCGCGAGGATCTTGCCCTCGGCCCCCCGCTCGCCGAAGCCGCCCGGGACGAGAATGCCGTTGACGTCCTCCAGATAGGGCGCCGGGTCCTCCTTCTCGAAGACCTCGCTTTCGATCCAGCGCAGGTTGACCTTGGTGTTGTTGGCGATCCCGCCATGGGTCAGCGCCTCGGACAAGGATTTGTAGGCGTCCTGAAGAACCGTGTATTTGCCGGCGATGGCGATGGTGATCTCGCCCTCGGGCCGGATCGCCCGTTCGACGATCGTCTTCCACGTGCCAAGGTCAGGCTCGTCCGTCGGCAGCCCGAAATAGCGGCAAACCTCCGTGTCGAAGCCCTGTGCATGGAGCTGCAGCGGCACGTCGTAGATCGTCTCCGCGTCCAGGGCCTGGATGACGGCGCTTTCGCGAATGTTGCAAAAGAGCCCGATCTTTCGGCGCGCGTCCGGCGGGATTTCCCGGTCGCAGCGGCACAGGAGGACGTCGGGCTGGATGCCGAGACCGAGCAGTTCCTTGACAGAATGCTGGGTCGGCTTCGTCTTGAGCTCTCCCGCGGACGGGATGTAGGGCACCAGGGTCAGGTGGGCGAACATTGTACGGTCCGACCCCAACTCGTTGCCGAGCTGACGGATCGCCTCAAGGAACGGCAGCCCCTCGATATCGCCGACCGTCCCGCCGATCTCGCACAGGATGAAATCCGTGTCGTCGGTCGCGTTGAGGATCACTTCCTTGATCGCATCCGTGACATGCGGAATGACCTGGACGGTCGCGCCCAGATAGTCGCCCCGCCGCTCCTTCGCCAGCACGTTCTGGTAGATCTGCCCCGCCGACACGCTGTCGCTCCGCCGCGCGGGCACACCTGTGAAGCGTTCGTAATGGCCGAGGTCGAGGTCCGTCTCCGCCCCGTCGTCGGTGACGTAGACTTCACCATGCTGATACGGGCTCATCGTGCCCGGGTCGACATTGAGATAGGGGTCGAGCTTGCGGAGGCGCACGGAATAGCCGCGCGCCTGCAGGAGCGCGCCGAGCGCCGCAGACGAAAGTCCCTTGCCAAGCGAGGAAGTGACGCCGCCGGTGATGAAGATGAACCGCGTCATGACGGGCCGTCACTTTATAGAATGCCGTCGGACCGCAAAACAAAAAGCGGCGCCCGAGCGCAATCGTTCAAAGAAAATGCGACGGTCGAGCCGCCGCATGTGGATAACCTCTTGCGTGCCCGCCCCGTCGCGGGGCGGACACCCATCGCCTATTTCTTGTCCGGCGCCGCTGGTGCCGGGGGCGCGCCGGTCTTGGGCGCCGTATTGTTCGGCGTGCCGCTCTTGGGCGTGCTCGACGTGCCCGGGGTCGTGCCCGTTCCGATGCGATCGGACGGCGCGGATCGACCGCCCGCGAGGATGGCGAGGGCCAGGCTGGTCGCGATGAAGAGGGCCGCGACGGTCGCCGTTGCACGGGTCAGCAAATTGGCGGAGCCACGGGCGCTCAGGAAGCCACCCATGCCGCCGCCGCCACCGCCGCCGCCGCCAATGCCCAGCGCGCCGCCTTCGCTGCGCTGCATAAGCACCAGCCCGATAAGGGCCAGGGCCAGCATAAGGTGGATGACGAGAATTATCGTTTCCATGCTTCGTCCAAATACCGGCCGGTCAAAGATCAGGCCGTTCCAAACAGGGTCGGCGCCGAAGCGGGCTCCGGCGCGGGCGGGCGCGTTGTACCCGATTTAGAACGCAGAAGGCTAGTCGCAAGATGTCGCGATCGCCCAGAAGTCGCCAGCCTTGAGGCTGGCACCGCCGCCCAGCAGCCCGCCCACCTCTTCGACGGCGAGAATATCGGCCGCATTTTCGGGCT
>CAYGKX010000545.1:0-2959 GCA_964350225.1 uncultured Rhodospirillaceae bacterium
TGCACGAGCGGGAGATCGCGACCGTCATCGGCCACAACGGCGCGGGCAAGTCCACCCTGCTCAAGCTCATCTTCAACATGGTGCCGACCAAGCGCGGGTCGGTCACCCTGGCCGGGCAAGACATCTCGCGCCTGCCGGCCCACAGGATGCTGACCGCCGGCATCGCCTACGTGCCCCAGAACCACTCGATCTTCCCGAAGCTGACCATCGCCGAGAACCTGACGATGGGCGGCTATCTGGTGAACGACAAGGCGGTGATGAAGGAGCGGCTTCAGGCGGTCGAGGAGCTTTTCCCCTTCCTGACCGGCCGCAAGGGCCAGCTTGCCGGTACGCTCTCGGGCGGAGAGCAGCGGATCCTCGAAATCGCCCGGACCCTCCTGGTCGACCCCGCCGTCATCATGCTTGACGAACCCTCCATCGGCCTCGCGCCGAAGATGGTCGAGACGGTCTTCGAAACCGTCCACCTGCTGCGCGATCGGGGCAAGAGCTTCCTGATGGTCGAACAGAATGTCCGCCGCGCCCTCGAGGCGTCGGACAACGGCTACGTCCTGGAACTCGGGACGATCAAGCTCAAGGACAGCGCCCAGGCGATGATCGGCGACGAACGCGTCGTGCGCCTCTATATGGGGCGCGGCGGGAAGCGGTAGAGCCTTCCTTCGGTCTCATCAGGCTTTTCATCAAGTCCGTCCGCGCCGCGCGCGGACTGACCCCCCACCCCAACCCTCCCCCTCAAGGGGGGAGGGGGGTAGGTTCAGCCTTTCTTTCGGCGATCGAGGGGCTGCATATCTCGGCAGGAAAAGGCGAATGCTTCAGCTTCTCCCTCCCCCTCAAGGGGGGAGGGGGTTCCTGCCGCGCCTTTCACCCCTTTTTCCGCCTATCCTCGAATGCCTTCGCCTTCCAGCTCTTCGCCTCGGCTTCGAAGGCGGCGGCGTCGATCAGGTCGACCACGGGGGTCACGCCCGTCTCGCGTTTGACGAGGTCGGCCAGCCGCGCGCTCGGGTCCTCGGTCTCCGCAGGCGGCGCCACCGTCAGGCGCAGCACGTCCGGCGAGAGCGTGTCGTCCGGGTCGCTGTGCTCCACCGTCAGGCGGAAATGCGCGATCGCCGGGTCGGCGGAGAGGGCGGCGGTCACCGGGTCGGGGTTGACCAGCATGCCCTTGATCTTGACCAGCGCGTCCATGCGGCGCGGGGTGGCGACGAGGCGGTCGGTCGTGGCGCCGCAGTGCGGGCAGGTCTCGCGGGAGAGGACGCTCAGGTCGCCGACCTGGTAGCGCAGGAGGACCGTGCCGCGCCGGTTCATGTGGGAGAGGAGGACGACGCCCTCCGTCCCGTCGGGAACCGGCTCGTGGGTCTCCGGGTCGACGATCTCGACCAGATGCTGGTCGGGCAGGGGGTTGTGGAAGCCCATCCCCTCGGCGCACTCGACCAGCCCGCCCTGCATCTCCGTCATGCCGTAGGATCCGCTGATGACCGGGTCGGTCGCGCCCAGCCGTTTGAGGCGTTCGGCCAGGTCCGCGCGGGCTGCAGGATAGAGTGCCTCGCCGGTGACGAAGACCATGCGCACGGCGGAGAAGTCGGCGCCCGCCGTCTCGGCCTCTTGCAGCAGGCGCCGGACGAAGGACGGCACGCCCCAGAGGAGGGTCGCCCGCGACCGCTCGACGATCCTGACGACCTCCTCGGTTCGGTTGCCGTGGATGAAATGGGGCGACGGGTTGCCGGGGAGGGCGGCGACGACCGGGATGTTCATCACCGCGGGCGCCTGCTGCGCCCGGGTGAAGGCGCCGTGGGGGTGCCGCGTCAGAGGGAAGAGGTTCGCGACGACGTCCGTCTTCCGGACGCCCCGGATCGCCATCATGTTCCGGTTGAGGGTGAGGATGTTGTAGAAGTCGTAGGCGGTCGAGACGAAGGGCGTGGGTTTTCCCGTCGTCGACCCGGTCGTGTGCATGACGTCCCACACCGCCCGCATCTCCTCCTCCAGCCCCTCGGTATCCAGGACGAAGGCGTCGGGCTCGGCCATGTAGTCGGCCTTGGTCGTGACGGGCAGCTTGACCAGATCGGCGGTCGAGGCGAAGTCCGACGCGGTCAGGCCGCGCTCCGCCATGACGCGCTTGTAGTAGGGGTGACGCTCGGCGATCAGCGCGATGGAGGCGGCGAAATGCGCCTCCCGAGCAGCTTCCATCTCGGCGCGGGGCCAGAAGCAGGATGGACGTTCGGAGCCGCCGCCGCTCATCGGATCAGCACGCCGTTTGCGTCGTAGGCGGAGATCGGTGGGAAGGGCAGCGGCGTTTCCTTGTCCATGCCGCGCACCCGCGCCGCAAAGGCATCGAGATAAGCCTGCCGTTCCGCGTCCGTCGCGCGGATGACGTTGTAGGCGACGAAGGTCGGCAGAACGTCGAAGCCGACGAAGCGCAGGCCCTGGTGTACCGGATGCAGGCTCTTCTCGATCGGGCCGTGCCAGCCGTCGGGGCCGTAGGAGGCCTCAAGTCCGTGGGTCGTGCAGCTCAGCATCGCCCGCGTGCCGGCGAGACCGCCCCGGTCGAACATCTTCCCGGCACCGTAGGCGTAGCCGAGCGACATGACCCGTTCCAGCCAGCCCTTCATGATGGCAGGTACTGTGTACCACCAGAGCGGGAACTGCAGGACCAGGTGGTCGGCGCGCGTCAGCTTCTCATGCTCGGCGGCGATGTCGTCCGCGGTCGTTCCCGTTTCGAAAGCGGCCGCCTGCTCGTAGGCATAATTCAGCCGCTCGGGGTCGGACCGTTCGCGGAAATCCCCGGCGTCGGCCACCGCCTTGAAGGCCATGGCATTGAGGTCTGAAACCTCGACCGTGTGGCCGTCGGCTTCCAGCGCACGGACGGCTGTGTCCTTGAGAGCGGCGTTGAAGGAGGAGGGTTCGGGATGGGCATAGACGATCAGGACATTCATATCGGCGCGGCCGGCCTTCTTGTCGTTTTCGGGAG
>CAYGKX010000546.1:0-2954 GCA_964350225.1 uncultured Rhodospirillaceae bacterium
CACCCTGGGGCTGTTCCGGGCGCGCAGGCTCCCGCGGGCCGAGGCGGAGGAAAAGGCGCGCCATTATCTCGCGAAGGTGCGCATACCGGAGCAGGCGGACAAATATCCGGGCCAGCTTTCCGGCGGACAGCAGCAGCGGGTCGCCATCGCGCGCAGTCTTTGCATGGAGCCGCGCATCCTCCTCTTCGACGAGCCGACCTCGGCGCTCGATCCCGAGATGATCTCGGAGGTTCTGGAGACGATGGTGCAGCTTGCCGAGGAGGGGATGACGATGGTCGTCGTGACTCACGAGATGGGTTTTGCCCGGCGGGTCGCCGACACGGTCATCTTCATGGACGAAGGCGAGATCGTCGAGGCCGCGCCGCCTGCCGACTTCTTCGCCGCGCCGAAGAGCGAC
Source organism: uncultured Rhodospirillaceae bacterium (assembly GCA_964350225.1). Lineage (GTDB taxonomy): Bacteria > Pseudomonadota > Alphaproteobacteria > Bin65 > Bin65 > CAYGKX01. The sequence continues at coordinate 398 of CAYGKX010000546.1, forward strand.
CGGACGAAGAGCTTCCTCGAAAAGATCCTGGCCCACTGATGGCGACGTTCACCCGCTCCCGCGTGCGCAACGTCATCGTGATCCTGGCGGCCAGCCTCGTGATCGCGGGCTGTTCCGGCAACTGGGGCTGGTACGTCATCTCGCCGGAAACGGCCCAGGGCCAGCGCAACCTGCGCTTCCTGATGCTCGGTTTCGAGATGACGGTCCTTCTGTCGGTCATCGCCATGGCCTTCGCGACGGTCATCGGGTTCGGCATCGCGCTGATGGGCCTCTACGGCAACCGGCCTGTGCGTGCGGTCAACCGGGTCTATGTCGAGCTGTTCCGCGCCATCCCGGTCCTTGTGATGATCCTCTGGGTCCATTATGGGCTGCCCATCGTCACGGGCATCAGCACGGAACCCTTCTGGTCCGGCATCATCGCCCTGGCCCTGGCGGAAAGCCCCTTCATCGCGGAGGTCTTCCGCGCCGGCATCCAGTCGGTCGACAAGGGGCAGGGGGAGGCGGCCGACAGCATCGGGCTCACCTGGATGGACAAGATGCGCTATGTCATCGTGCCCCAGGCGATCCGCCGCATCCTGCCGGCGCTCGGCAACCAGTTCGTCTACATGCTGAAGATGTCGGCGCTGGTGTCGATCAGCGGCGCGCAAGAGCTGACCCGGCGGGCGAACGAGCTTGCGACGGCCGAATACCGGCCGCTCGAGATCTACACCTTCCTCATCGTCGAGTATCTCGTCCTTGTGCTGATCGTCTCGGCGGGCGTCCGCTGGATGGAGCGGCGCATGGCGGCGGACGACAGAGCCCGCAAGACGAAGAAGAAAGGATGGCTGTCATGGCGACGCCCAAGCGTCTAGGCGACACGCTCCTGGCCGATGCGCGAGAGCATCCCCGCGCACCGGGCGAGACGAGCCCGCTGTCCGAACCCGGCTGGCGCCACATCGACAAGACCAACCTCGAGGATTTCACCGAGGACGACTGGGCCGTCCTGAACGCCCAGCGGGAACCCTATCTGGCGGAGGAGCGGGCGCGGCAGGCGCTGGAGATGCTTGCCGCGCAGAAGGACGCGCCGTCCTTCGGCTACCAGGTCAACAATTACGAACACTGTCTGCAGGCGGCGACCTTCGCGCTCCAGGACGGGCAGGACGAGGAGACGATCGTCGTCTCGCTCTTCCATGACATCGGCTTCGTCACCTCGAACGAGACCCACGGCGAGATGGCGGCGCAGTTCCTGCGCCCCTTTGTCTCGGACCGGAATGTCTGGATGCTGGAACGGCACATGTATTTCCAGACGCTTCATCTGCCGGCCTATCCCGGCGTCGACACCGCCCTGCGCGAACGGTGGCGCGGGCACGAATGGTTCGGATGGACGGCTGACTGGGTCCGCAAGTACGATATCGGCTCGATCGACGCAGCCGCGGAGACGGCGCCGCTTTCCGTCTTCGAGCCGATGGTCCATCGCATCTTCGCCCGCCCGCCGCGCGAGGCGCGGCTGCCGGACTAGATAGTCGGACAGGGCGATTGACCTTTGAAATCGGCATGTGGAACGTGGAATGGGCGCCGCGGCGATCTTCCCGGCTTCGGGAGATGCTCAGCCTGCTGACTACGCCGACCACGGCGATTATCTGCCTCGCGGAAGGCCATATTGGATCGCTGAATGACTCCTGGCATGAAATTGCGAGCAAACCGGACGCCGGCTATGGAACGGATGACTGGCGTCGGAAGGTTGTGTTGGCCAGCACGAATGCTTGGTGCGATATCGATAACGTCGGTGACCCCAATCTTCCCAGTGGACGTTATGTGTCCGGTGTCACGCTGATCGAGGAGCGCGAGACGCGTGTTATCGGGATCTGCGTCCCATGGCATTTCGCGCATGTCTCAACCGGTCGGCGAGACAGAGAGCCTTGGCAGGACCACGTCCGGTATCTCGAGGTACTGGCTGACATTCTGGACAGACAACCCGCCCACATTCCGACGATTCTGGTGGGCGACCTGAACCAGTACGTCCCGCGCCGTACAGCGCCTGAAAAGGCCTATGCCGCGCTGCAGGATGCCCTCCTGGGAAGATATGAGATCGCAACGTCTGGCCTATTGGAGCCACTGCACGTGCCGGCGATCGATCACGTTCTTCATTCCCACCATCTCGCTCCGTCAAACGTTCGTGTGCTCGACAAGGTCGGCGCTAGCGGCAAACGGCTGTCCGATCATCTGGGCCTTGTGGTGGCATGCGAGTGGAAGAACGGGAAATAGTTTCGGTACTATGCAACCTCGTCACCACGGCCAGATCCGGTCCAGCCAGCCGGCGGTCTCCGCCGCCCCCCACAGTGCGGCGCCCGTGATGGCGATGGAAACGAGCGCGGCGAAGAGCGAGACGATCAGGGCGATCCCGTCCTCCTCCAGATAGGCCAAGGCCATCAGCATGATGACGATGGCCGGTATGACATGGCTGAAGGGGAAGGGCGAGATCAGGGTGATGCCGACCAGCAGCATCAGGATACCGGTCAGCCGCCTGGTCGCGCGAAATCCGGCATGCCAGCGCGGTCGGACGGCCTTTTCGACCCAA
>CAYGKX010000547.1:0-691 GCA_964350225.1 uncultured Rhodospirillaceae bacterium
TGCCCTCGGCGAGACAAGCCAGGACCTGATCCGCCCGCTCGCGGCGGTGCGCGGCGAGGGCGTCGATATAGGCGGCCGGGTCGGCGATCGGTGCGCCATGGGTCGGCCAGAAGGTTTCGTGGCCGCGCGCCTTGAGCTTGTCGAGGCTGGCCAGATAGTCGCCCATGTCGCCATCGGGCGGTGAGACGATGGTGGTCGACCAGCCCATAACATGATCCCCACACAAGAGCGCATTCTCCTCTCGCAGGGCAAAGCAGAGGTGGTTCGACGTGTGGCCGGGCGTGTGGACCGCCTCGACAGTCCAGCCCCTGCCCTCGATCATGTCGCCATCTCGCACGACCTCATCCGGCACGAAATCGCGGTCGCCGCCCTCCTCTACCTCCGCACCGGCCTCGAAAAGGCCGGAACTGTGGGGCCCCGAGCCGTGAGGGCCATAACCGAAGGTCCGCGCGCCAGTCGCCTCCTTCAGGGGGGCCGCCGCGGGCGAATGGTCGATATGGGTGTGGGTGATAAGGATGTGGCTGACCCGTTCTCCCTCGACCGCCTTCAGGATCGCCTCGACATGTTCGCCGATCAGCGGTCCCGGATCGACGACCGCGACCTCCCCCTCCCCCAGGATGTAGGTGCCTGTTCCGTGGAAGGTGAAGGGCCCGGGGTTTGGCGCAATCACGCGGCGGACGAGCGGAGAGAC
>CAYGKX010000547.1:701-2953 GCA_964350225.1 uncultured Rhodospirillaceae bacterium
CCCGGTCGGCGCGGCCATATTCGAAGTCGAGCTCTCGATTGAACGGGATGTCGGCGGACATGGCGGCTCCGGGTCGGACGGGTCGGTAAGGATCGGCTTGATGCGGCCGACTATGCTACAGTTCAGCGGTCGAAACCAAGCGCCCCGCCCGTAACAGAGAGGCCGTTCATGCCGTTCTTCCCTTCCTTTCCGCCCGACGCCAACGTCGCGACCATCGCCGGCACACGGCCTGAATATTACCGGCCCTGGATGGGCATGGTCGAAACGCTGATGCGCGGCCCCTCGCCGCTGACGGTCGGGCAGCGGGAGCTCATCGCGGCCTGGACGTCGAAGCTGGGCGATTGCCCCTACTGCTATGGCGGGCACCAGGCTGCCGCCGCGATCCTGGGCTATTCCCAGGAACTCCTGGAGAAGATGGTCGAGGACATGGACGGCGCGGAAATCGAGCCGGAGATGAAGCCGATCCTGAACTACATCCGGAAGGTGACGCTCGAACCCTACAAGCTGGTTCAGGCGGATGCCGACGCCGTCTTTGCCGCCGGGTGGGACGAGCGGGCGCTGCACGATGCCATCGCCGTCTGCTGCACCTTCGCCTTCATGAACCGGCTCGTGCTGGGACACGGCATCGAGGCAATCCCCGAGCGGTTCGAGGCGCGCGGCCGCCATCACATCGAGAAGGGCTATACCGGGCAGTATGCCAAGGTCGTCGGAACTGCCGACGCTGCCGAGTAGGCAGGGAGGCTCAATCGTAAAGCGGGGGGCCGACGAAATACCCGGCCCCCCACCTCAGGCGCCCCGTGCAACAAGCCGTCCCTCCCCGGAGCCGCCGGGACTGCACCGGCAAACTCCCAGGACGGGAAAGGTGACGGCTACGGGGTGTAGTTGAGGTTTGGCGCGAGCCAGCGCTCCACCTCCTCGACCGGCATATTCTTGCGCACGGCGTAATCCTCGATCTGGTCGCGCTCCACCTTGCCGACGCCGAAATAGGCGGATTCCGGATGGGCGAAGTACCAGCCGCTGACCGACGAGGCCGGGGTCATCGCACAACTCTCCGTGAGGCTGACGCCTGTCCGTTCCGTCGCGTCGAGAAGCCGGAAGAGCGTGCGTTTCTCGGTATGGTCCGGACAGGCCGGATAACCGGGCGCCGGCCTGATGCCCCGATATTTCTCCCCGATCAGGTCCGCGTTCGACAGGTCCTCCTCCGGGGCATAGCCCCAGAACTCCCGGCGCACCCGCTCGTGCATCCGCTCCGCGAACGCCTCCGCCAGACGGTCGCCCAGCGCCTTGGCGAGGATGGCCTGATAGTCGTCGTTGTCCGCTTCGAAACGCGCGGCGGCCTCCTCGATGCCGGCGCCGGCGGTGACCACGAAGGCCCCCAGATGGTCCGGGAGGCCCGTTTCCTTCGGCGCGACAAAGTCGGCGAGGCAATGGTTGGCGCGCCCGCCGCCGCGCGGCATCTGCTGCCGCAGCATGTGAAGCCGCGCCGCTATCTCGTCCCGCCCCGGATCTGCGTATAGCTCGACGTCGTCGCCGACCGCGTGGGCCGGCCAGAAGCCAACGACCGCCCGGGGCACGGTCCAGCCCTCGTCGACGATGCGCCCCAGCATTTTCCGGGCGTCGTCATACAGGTCGCGGGCAGCCTCTCCGACGATGGGGTCGTCGAGGATTTTCGGGAAAGCGCCGGACAATTCCCAGGTCTGGAAAAAGGGCTTCCAGTCGATCCGGTCGACCAGTTCCGGCAGGTCGTAGCTTTCGAACGTGGTCAGGCCCTGCAGCTTCGGGACCGGCGGCTCATAGGCCGTCCAGTCGATCGCCACCCGGTTGGCCCGGGCGTCGGCGATGGACAGGCGCTTTACGTCCTTCCGCCCCTGGGCGTGGCTCTCCCGCAACCGGTCGTAGTCGGCGGCGACCTTGCCGATGAATTCCGGCTTCTGCTCGTCCGACAGCAGGGCGCTGGCCACGCCGACCGCGCGGGACGCGTCGGTCACATAGACGACGGGGGACGGGTAGTTCGGCGCGATCTTGACGGCCGTGTGCATCTTCGACGTCGTCGCCCCGCCGATCAAAAGCGGGATGTCGAAGCCCTGCCGCTTCATCTCGCCCGCCACGTGGCACATCTCGTCGAGCGACGGCGTGATCAGGCCGGACAGCCCGATGAGGTCCGCCTCCTCCCGCTTCGCCGCATCCAGGATATCCGCGGCCTGCACCATGACGCCGAGGTCGATCACCTCGTAGTTGTTACAGCGAAGAAC
>CAYGKX010000548.1:0-2938 GCA_964350225.1 uncultured Rhodospirillaceae bacterium
CGCGGCGAAGTCGGTCGCGAAGTCCGCCGATCCTGACCCCTCGTCGAGGCGCTCGAACAACTCCGCGGCCATCTGCGTGATGGTGCCCTGCAACCCGGCCACCCGCCGAGGAGTGAACGCCCGGCGCCCCCGGGCACGTTCGAACACTTTCCGCAGCTCCGCGCCGCCGGAGAAGATCGCCGAGATCGGTTCGAAAGCAAGACCCACCCGGTCCGCCAGCAGACGCGCAATTGTCGTCTTGCCAGTGCCCGGCGGCCCCCAGAGGATGAGCGAGGCAAGCCGGCCGGCGGCCAGCATGCGGCCGATCGGCGCTTCGGCGCCCAGCAGGGCCTCCTGCCCCACGACCTCCTCGAGGGACGAGGGGCGCAAGCGGTCGGCCAGCGGGCGCGGCGCCGCCTCCTCGAAGAGGCCGGGTGCCGCTCCACCACTCACAATACGAGCTGCCGCGTAATGATCTGCCGGCCGCGCCTGATGGAAATAAGCCAGCGGTAATTGTCGTTGCCCACCGCCTGACGCAACGCGCCGACCGTCTTGATGACGCTGTTGTTGATGCGCAGCACGATGTCCCCGTCGCGCAGCCCGATGCGGTGCGCGATACTGCCCCGGCGGATGCCGGTAACGATGACACCAGAAGTGTGGCGGACTCCCAGTTCCTCGGCGTAGCCGGGCGACAGGTTGGCGACCTTCGCGCCGGACAGCGGGTTCTGTCCTCGGACGACCCATTCGTTGCGAGGCGGGTTCTCCGGCGCCGCCCGCAGATCGATCACGACATCCGTCTGCTTGCCCGCGCGGACGACGGTCAGGGTCGCCTTCCCGCCGATGGGCAGGGTCGCGAGGCGGAAGCGCAGGCCTTCGCCGTTGATCACCTCCTTGCCGTTGACGTGGAGAATGACGTCGCGAATCTTGAGACCGCCATCATGGGCCGGACTGCCCTTGTGCACCTTCGTGATGATGACGCCGCCGACCTTCTTGAGGCCGAGCGATTCCGCCATGCCCGAGGTGACCGCTTGCCCCTCGGCGCCGAGCCAGGGCCGGCGCAGCGGCCCGCCCTTCTTCGCCGCCGCCACCACGGCGCGAACCATGGTCGAGGGAATGGCAAAGCCGATGCCGATGGAGCCGCCGGAACGGCTGTAGATCGCCGTGTTGATGCCGACGAGCCGCCCATCGAGGCTGACCAGGGCACCGCCGGAATTGCCTGGATTGATGGCCGCGTCGGTCTGGATGAAGAAACGGTAGTCGGTGATACCGATCGACGTCCGGGCGAGGGCGGACACGATGCCGCTGGTGACGGTCTGGCCGACGCCGAAGGGGTTGCCGACGGCCAGCACAAGGTCGCCTACCTCCAGTTCATCCGCATCGCGGATCGGCAGCACCGGCAGCTTCTCGCCGCGCGGATCGATCTTGAGGACCGCGAGGTCGGTCCGCTTGTCCTTCAGGAGCACTTTCGCCTCGAACTCCCGCTTATCCGCGAGGATGACCTGAATGACGTTGGCCCGCCGGATGACATGGAAGTTGGTGACGATCAGGCCGTCCGCGGCGACGATCACGCCGGACCCCAGCGAGCCCCGCTGGCGCCGGCGCCGCTGGGGTGCGTTCGGGCCGAAGAAGCGGCGGAAGAAGGGATCGCTGAAGATGGGGCTCTCCTGCATCGCGATCTTCGTGCGGATATTGACGACGGCCGGGGCCACCTTCTTCACGACCGGCGCGAAGCTCAGCCGAATTTCCGTCCGGTCGGCCGGCACTCTCTTTTCCTCGGCGAAGCCGGGGCCGGCGGTGCCGAGGCTCGCGGCGGCAACCAGGGAGGCGGCAATCAGGCGGCGGGCGGTCGTCATGGAACGGTCTCCGGTAGTCAGGATCGTCGGGCGGACCGGACCGGTCCGGCAGCCCTCCTCAGGATAGTCGAAAAAGGCAAAAAGGCAGCCCTCTCGGGCTGCCTTCTGCGGTCTGTCGGGAAAGAGATTGGGTCAGCCGTTCGCGGCAACCGTCTCCTCCTCTTCGGCACCCTGGACGGGGCCGGAATCCTGACCTTTTGCCTCGGGATCGCGGTCGACCAGTTCGATCACCGCCATCGCCGCGGCATCGCCATAGCGATGACCGGCCTTGAGGACGCGGGTGTAACCGCCATCCCGGCCCTTGTAGCGTTCGGCCAGCGTCGAGAACAGCTTATCGACCAGCGCGCGATCCTTGAGGACCGCGAGCGCCTGGCGCCGGGCATGCAGGTCGCCCCGCTTGCCGAGCGTGATGCGGGGCTCGATCACCCGCCGCAGATCCTTTGCCTTGGGCAGGGTGGTCGTGATCTGCTCATGCTTGATCAGCGCCGCCGACATGTTCGAGAACAATGCCTTGCGGTGGGAACTGGTACGGTTCAGCTTGCGGCCGGCCAGACGATGGCGCATCGCCCTTGCTCCTTAATCTCTAACGGTCTTCGTTGATGGCTCAGTAGGGCTCTTCGAGCCGCTTGGCCAGTTCCTCGATATTCTCCGGCGGCCAGTTCGGGATTTCCATGCCGAGATGGAGCCCCATCTGGGCCAGGACTTCCTTGATCTCGTTCAGGGATTTCCGGCCGAAGTTCGGCGTGCGCAGCATTTCCGTTTCGGACTTCTGCACCAGGTCGCCGATATAGATGATGTTGTCGTTCTTGAGACAGTTGGCCGAACGGACCGACAGCTCCAGTTCGTCGACCTTGCGCAGCAGGTTCTTGTTGAACGGAAGCTCGCCTTCGAAATTGATGAACATCTGCAGCTGGTCCTGCAGGATCCGCGCCGCATAGGCCACCGCATCGTCCGGCGAGAAGGCGCCGTTGGTCTCGACCGTCAGCGACAGCTTGTCCAGGTCGGTGACCTGGCCGACGCGGGCGTTCTCGACCTTGTAGGTAACCTTCTTGACCGGGCTGAAGATGGCGTCGATGGGGATCAGGCCGATCGGCGCGTCCTCGGCG
>CAYGKX010000549.1:0-928 GCA_964350225.1 uncultured Rhodospirillaceae bacterium
ACCGACCTTCTGCAGTCGGTCGAAAGCACCCAGGGCCTGACGAAGAAGGAGCTGCTCCAACTGACGCGCGAGCGCGACAAGCTCGAGCAGGCGCTGGGCGGTATCAAGAACATGACGGCACTGCCGGACATCCTGGTCATCATCGACACCAACAAGGAATCGATCGCGATCCAGGAAGCCCGCAAGCTCAAGATCCCGGTCGTGGCCGTGGTCGACAGCAATTCGAACCCCGACGGCATCGATTTCCCGGTTCCGGGTAACGACGACGCCCTGCGTGCGATCGAGATGTATTGCGAACTCTTCTGGGGCGCTGTTCTCGACGGCATCGCCGAGGAAGCCGCGACCAGCGGGACCGACGTCGGCGCATCCGATGTCGCGCCGACCGAGACGCTGGACGCGGGCGAGGCGGACGAAGTTCCGGCGGATGTGACCGCGGCGGACGCACCCGCTGCAGACGCACCCGCTGCGGACACGAAGCCGGCCGACGCGCCGGCCGGGGACGCCGCGACGGCAGCGAAGCCCGCCGAGGGCGACACCGCAACTTCTTGAGCATGAGCCGCGCGCGCCGCACGGGGCGGGGCGTGCCTGGTCAGACAGACTGTATTTTTTGGAAGGACGTGACTCATGGCTGACATCACCGCAGCGATGGTGAAAGAGCTGCGCGAGACGACCGGCGCGGGCATGATGGATTGCAAGAAGGCCCTGAACGAGGTCGGGGGCGACATGGAGGGCGCGGTCGAGTGGCTGCGCAAGAAGGGCCTCGCCGCAGCGGCGAAGAAGTCCGGTCGTGTCGCGGCGGAAGGCCTGGTCGCGGTTGCGATCGATGGTGGCAAGGGCGCCGTCGTCGAGGTCAACAGCGAGACCGACTTCGTCGCCCGCAACGAGACTTTCCAGGCGATGGTCGAGAAGATCGCCGAGCTCGCCCTGG
>CAYGKX010000549.1:938-2936 GCA_964350225.1 uncultured Rhodospirillaceae bacterium
CGGGCACGGATTACCCCGGTAGCGGCCGGACCGTTGCCGAGGAGATCACGCACCAGATCGCCACGATCGGCGAGAACATGTCGCTGCGGCGCTCCGCCTCGATCGAGGTGTCGCCGGGCGTCGTCGCCAGCTACGTCCACAACTCGGTCAAGCCGGGACTCGGCAAGATCGCCGTCCTCGTGGCGCTCAAGTCCGAGGGCGACGCCGACAAGCTGGCGGCGCTCGGCCGGCAGGTCGCGATGCATGTCGCGGCGGCCAATCCGCAGGCCCTGTCGGTCGACGAGCTCGACCCGGCGGTCGTGGACAAGGAGCGCGACATCCTGTCGGAGCAGGCCCTTGCCTCGGGCAAGCCGCCGGAGATCGTCGAGAAGATGGTCGAGGGACGCCTCCGGAAGTTCTACGAGGAGGTCGTCCTCCTGAACCAGGTCTATGTCATCGACGGCGAGAGCAAGGTCGGCAAGGTTGTCGAGGCTGCCGCGAAGGATATCGGCGCGCCGGTCGAACTCACCGGCTTTGTCCGCTTCGCCCTGGGCGAGGGCATCGAGCGCGGCGAGGACGATTTCGCGTCCGAGGTCGCACAGCTCGCTGGCTAATCCGGGTCCGGTAGGACTATTGTACGGCCGCCCGGGGCGGGGACGTCCCGGGCGCGCATGACGGTTAAGCGGGTGACGGGCAATGGGCGGCGTGCCGCGCTACAAAAGGGTACTCCTCAAGATCTCGGGCGAGGCCCTTATGGGGGATCGGGAATTCGGTCTCGATCCCGCCACCATCGCCCGGGTCGCCGACGAACTGGCGGCCGTGCATCGCCTGGGGGTGGAACTCTGCATCGTCATCGGCGGCGGCAATATCTTCCGCGGCATCCAGGTTTCCAGCCAGGGCATCGAACGGGCAACCGGCGACTACATGGGGATGCTGGCGACGGTGATGAACTCGCTCGCCGTGCAGGCCGCCTTGGAACAACGCGATATCGCGACACGCGTCCTGTCGGCCATCCCGATGGCTTCGGTGTGCGAGCCCTATATCCGCCGCCGCGCCGTCCGCCACCTGGAGAAGGGGCGGATCGTCATCTTCGCGGCGGGAACCGGCAACCCCTATTTCACGACCGACACGGCCGCCGCCCTGCGCGCCTCCGAAATGGATTGCGACGCGCTGATGAAGGGGACGAAGGTCGACGGCGTCTATTCCGACGATCCCGTGCGCAATCCGGACGCCGAACGCTACGAGAAGCTGACCTTCCATCAGGTTCTGGCGCGCGACCTGAAGGTCATGGACGCGTCGGCTATTTCCCTTGCACGCGAAAACAGCATTCCGATACTGGTGTTTTCCATCCAGACCCCGGGCGGTATCGCGCGGGCACTCTGCGGTGAGGGCAGCTTTACAACAATAACGGACGAGGACGAGACCGGTGGCTGAGTTCGATATCGACGACATCGAGCGGCGCATGGACGGTGCGGTCGAAACCTTGCGTCGCGAATTCGCGGGTCTGCGTGCGGGCCGTGCCAGTACCAGCCTGCTCGAACCCGTGACGGTCGATGCCTATGGCGCGACCATGCCGCTCAACCAGCTGGCCAACATCTCGGCGCCGGAGCCGCGCCTCCTGACCGTGCAGGTCTGGGACGCCGGAAATGCGTCGGCGGTGGAGAAGGCCATCCGCGAATCCGATCTGGGCCTGAACCCGCAGCGGGAGGGCCAGTTGATCCGCATCCCGATCCCCGAGCTGAACGAGGAACGGCGTCAAGAATTGGTCAAGGTTGCGCACAAATATGCGGAACAGGCGCGGATCGCCATCCGCAATGTCAGGCGCGACGGCATGGATACGCTCAAGAAAAACGAGAAGGACGGCGACATCTCCCAGGACGAGCACCGGGCCTGGGCGGATGATGTGCAGGCCCTGACCGACATGCATATCGGCCTGGTCGACGAAGTGACGGAGACCAAGGAAAAGGAGATCATGCAGGTCTGAGCTGCGGCTTGGGACTGGTCATCGCAGACGGAACG
>CAYGKX010000550.1:0-2934 GCA_964350225.1 uncultured Rhodospirillaceae bacterium
GAAACGCGGAGAGATCGGGCCCTTCTCGTACGGATAATTCAGGGTCACCTTTGGCTTGAAGAAGTAGCGCAAGGTCAGCGCCATGCCGGAGATCACCTCCGACAGGAACAGCGCCCGCGCTCCTCTGTCCAGCATCGCCATCTCGCGCCTCTCTACTCCGCCACCGGGGACAGGACCCCGTCAGCGCCCGCCTGACGGGGCGCCACCATAGTGGCGGTGATGTTCGGTTCAAGCCTCATTTCGGCAGCCAACCCATGGCCAGGAGAAAGCCGGCCGTCAGCACGACCCAGAGCAGCGAGAAGGGCAGGAAGACTTTCCAGCCCAACCGCATCAGCTGGTCGTAGCGGTAGCGCGGCAGGGTCGCCCGGACCCACAGGAAGACGAAGAGGCAGAAGCAGATCTTGAGCGCGAACCAGATCGGACCCGGAATCCAGGTCAGCCAGTCGACCTCCAGCGGCGGCAGCCATCCCCCCAGGAAGAGGATGGTCGTCATCGCGCTCATCAGGATCATGTTCAGATATTCGCCCAGGAAAAACAGGGCGAACGGGAAGGCCGAGTATTCGACGTTGAAGCCGGAGACCAGCTCCGCTTCCGCTTCCGGCAGGTCGAACGGTGCGCGGTTCGTCTCGGCCAGGGCCGAGATGAAGAAAATGACGAACATCGGCAGGAGCGGCAGCCAGTACCAGTGCCAGAAGCCCCCCTTCTGCGCGAGGACAATCTCGGACAGGTTCAGGGAACCGGCGGCGATCAGGACGGTGATGATGACGAAGCCGATCGAGACTTCGTACGACACCATCTGCGCCGCCGACCGCAGCGCACCGAGGAAGGGGTATTTCGAGTTCGACGACCAGCCGGCCATGATGATGCCGTAGACGCCGAGCGAGGAGATGGCAAAGAGGTAGGTGACACCGACGTTGATATCGGCGAGGACCCAGCGGCCCTCGCTGCTTTCGCCGAACGGAATGACCGCCCAGGCGATCAGTGCCAGGATGAATGTCAGCATCGGCGCAAACAGGAAGACGACCCTGTTCGCCCCCGACGGGATGACCGTCTCCTTGAAGAGCAGCTTCAGGCCGTCGGCAAAGGGCTGCAGTAGCCCGAAAGGCCCGACGACATTCGGCCCCTTGCGCAACTGGATCCAGCCAATGACCTTCCGCTCCGCGTAGGTCAGATAGGCCATCGCGATCAGCAGCGGCACGATGATGACCAGAATCCACAGGACGATCTGGATCGCCGGCCACAGGTAGTTGCTCCAGAAGATCTCCATCGCCCGTGCCCTACCCGTCAGTCCCGGTGCGCTCGGCTTCGCCGAGGTGGCGCACCTGTTCCGTGCATTTGGCCATGATTTCCGAACAGCGGCTGATCGGGTCGGTCATGTAGAAATTCTCGATGGGCGACGCGAAAGCATCGGACGACAGCTCGCCCGAAACCCCGAAAGCGCCCCATGCCGCCGGAGCGATATCGTTGATCTCGGCGAAATGCGGGTGTGCCTCGACCAGTTTGGCGCGTAGCTGCGCCAGGCTGTCATAGGGAAGCACCGAGCCCAGCGCAGCGGACAGCGCGCGCAGGATCGCCCAGTCTTCCCGCGCGTCGCCGGGCGGGAAGACGGTCAGGATCCCGCGCTGCACGCGACCCTCTGTATTCACGTAGAGACCGTTTTTCTCGGTATAGGCCGCCCCTGGCAGGATCACGTCCGCAACATGGGCGCCCTTGTCCCCGTGGTGGCCCTGATAAACGACGAAGGCCTTCTCCAGCCCCGACGTATCGATTTCGTCCGCCCCCAGGAGGTAGACGGCCTTGATCTCGCCCGACGCGGCCCCCGAAAGAATCCCCGCGACATCCCGGCCTTCGGTGCCCGGCACGAAACCGACGTCGAGGCCGCCGACCCGCGCCGCCGCGGTATGCAGCATGTTGAAACCGTTCCACTCGGCACCGACCATTCCGAAGGTCTCCGCCGCCTCGCGCGCCAGCGCGAGAACCGCCGCGCCGTCGTCGCGGGCGATGGCCCCCTGCCCCAGGATCAGCATGGGCCGTTCGGCCGTCCGAAGGGCCTCCGCGAAGCTGTGGTTCCCGGCGACGAGATCCTTCAGCGTATCCGGACCCGCGCCACGATGTTCGGCACGATAGGTCAGGTCCGCCGCCTCGCCGATCACGCCGATGGGCAGGCCGGAGGCGAGCCACCGCTTCCGGATACGGGCGTTGAGGACCGGCGCTTCCTTGCGCGGATTGCTGCCGACGATGAGGATCGCGTCCGCCGCCTCGATCCCGGCGACGGTGGAATTGAAGAGGTATCCGGCCCGGCAGGACGGGTCGATCTGCGCGCCGTCCTGGCGGCAATCCAAATTTGGCGAGCCGAGCCCGTCCATGACACTCTTGAGCGCGAACATGCTCTCGACATCGCAGAGATCGCCGGCGATGGCACCGATCTCCGTCCCCTTCAGGCCCTTGAGCCCCTCGGCGACCGCGCTCAGCGCTTCCGGCCAGGAGGCGGGCTGCAGTTTGCCGTCGCGCCGCACATAGGGCCTGTCCAGGCGCTGGCGCTTCAGGCCGTCATAGACGAAGCGGGTCTTGTCGGAGATCCACTCCTCGTTCACGTCATCGTTCAGGCGCGGCAAAATGCGCATGACTTCGGCGCCGCGGCTGTCCACCCGGATGTTCGAACCGAGCGCGTCCATGACATCGACGCTTTCGGTCTTCTTGATCTCCCAGGAGCGGGCGGTGAAGGCATAGGGCTTGGACGTCAGGGCGCCGACGGGGCACAGGTCGATGACGTTGCCCGAGAGTTCCGAGGACAAGGATTTCTCGAGATAGCTCGTGATCTCCATATGCTCGCCGCGGTAGAGCGCGCCGAGTTCCTCCACCCCCGCGACTTCCGTCGCGAAGCGGATGCAGCGGGTGCAATGGATGCAGCGGGTCATGATCGTCTTGATCAGC
>CAYGKX010000551.1:0-2911 GCA_964350225.1 uncultured Rhodospirillaceae bacterium
GCGAGGCCCAACGCCTCGAAGCCGGTAGCCGCCTGGGCGCCGCGGCGCCTCAATTCGGTCGTCGGGATGCGGCGATCGCCGCTGGCCACGAAGCTCCCCATCACTTCCTCTAGCTTAGAAAATTTACCGATTCGAATGCGCCCGGCGGGTCGATCAAGACATCGCCCGGCGTCGAGCGCGGGCAAAACATACCCCCCAGTATTGACGATGTGCAACCCCCTCGCATAAGGTCGGCGCCAATCGCCTCGATCGAGGCGCCTAGACGAAAGGTTTGGCGATGCCTCTGCCCGCGACCCTCGAAGGACGCCTGGCGCTGCCCGCGATCGGCGCGCCGCTGTTCATCATTTCCCGGCCCGACCTGGTTATCGCCCAATGCAAGGCCGGCATCGTCGGCGCCTTCCCGGCGCTGAATGCCCGGCCGCCCGAACTGCTCGGCGAATGGCTGACGCAGATCCGCTCGGCGCTCGACGAGCATGCCGCACAAAACCCGGGTCGACCGGTCGCGCCCTTCGCCGTGAACCAGATGGTGCATCCGTCGAACGACCGGCTTGGGCGGGACATGGAACTCTGCGTCGAGCACGAGGTGCCCATCGTCATCACGAGCTTGTCCAAGCCGACGGACATCGTGGAACGGGTCCATGCCTATGGCGGGCTGGTCTTCCACGACGTCATCAGCGTTCGTCATGCGCACAAGGCGCTAGAAGCCGGTGTCGATGGCCTGATCCTGGTCTGCGCGGGGGCCGGAGGTCATACCGGCGTCCTCAGCCCCTTTGCCTTTGTCGACGAGGTTCGCCGTTTTTGGGGCGGACCGCTCGTTCTGTCGGGCGCTATCGGCAACGGACGGTCGGTCTTCGCCGCCCAGACGATGGGGGCTGATCTGGCCTATATCGGCACTCGTTTTATCGCGACCCGGGAGGCGAACGCCCAGGAGGCGCACAAGCGCATGATCCTCGAAGCCGGAGCGGATGATATCCTCTGCACCGACGCCGTCACCGGCGTCCGCGCCAATTACCTGAAGGCAAGCTTCGACGCGATGGGTATCGACACGACGGAACTCGCCGACCGGGAAAAGGGTCGCCTCAATCTCGGCGGCGGCGGCAAGGACGCCAAGGCATGGCGGGATATCTGGGGGGCCGGGCAGGGTGTCGGCGGCATCGAAGACATCCCTTCTGCCGGGGAGTGTGTCGACCGCCTGATCCGCGAATACCGTGCCGCCCGCGAAGGGGCGGCCGCGCTTCCGACCGCGGCTTAGGTCTTTCTCGCGCCGGCCTTCGAGGCCGCGCGCGGCGACGGCGGGCTCATCAGAATTCCGCGAACTGCCTCCACCCTTTCTCGGCGGTCATTCTTTTCGGCCATGCCGAATACGATCCCGTTGCCGGTCGAGAACGAATACTGCATCAGCGCCCGCGTACGCGCCTCGTCGGTGGAGAAGCCGAGAGCGACATATTGCTCCGCAAGGTAATTGAGACGCTCGTCGTCCACTTCGGCGACAACCTCGCGCGCCTGGGGATCGAGCCGGGCCCAGTCGCGAATTGCCAGTTCCAGAGATCCGCCCGGCCCTTCGTATTTCGTCTCCACCGCGACCTTGAACAGGTAGCTGAGCCGGTCCGCCGGATCGTCGAACTGCTTGTTCACGATCTCGATGATCCGGCGCGTCGCGCGCTGGCGCCACAGGTCGAGCACTTCCATCAAAAATTCTTCGCGGCTCTGGAAATGCCAATAGAAGCTGCCCTTGGTCACGCCCAGCTTCTTGGCCAGGGGAACGATCAGCACCTTGTCGACCGATTCCTGCGCCAGGGTCTCCAGCGCAAGTTCAAGCCAGTCGGCCTTGTCGAGCCTTCCATCACGTTGTTTCACAGCGGTTTTCATCTATCCATACACCCGGGTATTGACAGCCATCCGGCGCCCTCCTACCATACACCCCGGTATTGTGCGGTGCGATGGCGGAAAAGCCAAGCCTGACGGTCGGGTAGTCTAGGACGACACGGGCGTCAACTCATCCGACCGCGCGCCGCAAGGTAATGAGCAACGAACTGCACCCGGCAAACAACAGACCGGGGGCGGCCGGCGGATGGCCGGTTAGGGAGGAGCCGACAATGCGAACATACGCAAGAATTCTATCCGCCGGCGCGATTGCCGGACTTGTCATGGGTGCGGCCGGGGGCGCGTCCGCCGACGGCGCGGCGTTGCCCAAGCTGATGACCTGGACCGCCTATACTGTGGGGACGTCGGGTTACGGCCAGGCGGTGGCGATCGGGAACATGCTGAAGACCAAGCTCGGCGTGACGGTGCGCGTCCTGCCGGGGCGGAACGACGTCTCCCGTCTGAAGCCGCTTGTGGCCAAGCGGGCACAGCTCTGCTCCTGCGGTGCCTCCCTCTATATCGCGCAGGAGGGGCTTCGGCTTTTCACTGGCAAGACCTGGGGGCCGCAGCCGGCGCGCATGGTCATGATGTCGCTGTCGCCCATCGGCATGATGATGGCGACCCAGAAGGATCGCGGCATCAAGACCCTGGCGGACCTGAAGGGCAAGAGGGTCGGCTATATCTCCGGCGGCCCGACGCAGAACATCATCACGGAGGCGAACCTCGCCTTCGCCGGCCTCACGTGGAAGGACGTGAAGCGGGTCGAGTTCTCCAGCTACGTCGCGTCGATCAAGGGGCTCATCAACGGCCAGGTCGATTCGATCATCGCGGTGACCGTGACCCCGGCCATACGCCAGGTGGCGGCCGCGCCCGACGGCCTCGTCTGGCTGACCACACCGCATGACGACACGGCGGGTTGGAAGCGCTACCTGACCGTCGCGCCCTACTTCCTGAAGATGAAGGTGCGGGTCGGCGCCGCTGTGCCCAAGTGCAAGACGATGGACTGCGCGATGTATCCCTATCCGATCCTGATTTCCATCGGGGGCCT
>CAYGKX010000552.1:0-2565 GCA_964350225.1 uncultured Rhodospirillaceae bacterium
CTGCCAGAAACCGTATTCCTGGGACACGCCGTTGGCGATGTCGGAGAAGGTCGCCGTGCCCTTGTCGGCCGCCACGACCAGATAGGGATCGTCGTCGTCATGGCGTATGACGTCCGGCGGCGGGGCGATCTTGCCGCCGACAATGTTGTCGGTCAGGTCCAGCAGGCCACGGATGAAGGTCTTGTAGCACTCGATACCCTCGGCCTGCATCGCCTCCCGCCCGCCTTCCGACGGCGGCCGCTTGACGATGAAGCCGCCCTTGGAGCCCACCGGGACGATCACCGCGTTCTTGACCACCTGGGCTTTCACAAGGCCGAGGATCTCGGTGCGAAAATCCTCATGCCGGTCCGACCAGCGGAGGCCGCCGCGGGCGACCTTGCCGAAGCGCAGATGGACGCCCTCTACCCGGGGCGAATAGACCCAGATCTCGACCATCGGGCGCGGCAGCGGCAGCTCGTCCAGACGCCGGCTGTCCAGCTTGAACGACAGATAGGATTTGGGGCCGCCTCCTTCCGCCGTCTGGTGGAAATTCGTCCGCAGGGTCGAGGTCACGAGGTTGACGAAGCGGCGGATGATGCGGTCCTCGTCGAGGCTCGCCACCGTTTCCAGCTCCGCCTCGATCCTGTCCAGGATCTTGTCGGCGCGGGCGCTGTCACGCTCGGCCGCCCGGTCGAGGAACAGCTCGACGACCAGACGGGCCAGCCGCGGTTGCTTGCCCAGCGTCGCGGCGAGATAGACGGTCGAGAAGGGCACCCCGGTCTGGCGCAGATACTTGGCATAGGCACGCAGGACCACAACCTCGCGCCAGGACAGGCCGGCGCTGACGACCAGGGCGTTGAACCCGTCGTTCTCCACGTCGCCGGTCCACACGCGGTGGAAGGCTTCCATGAAGGCATCGCGCACCTCCAGCGGGTCGACGGTCCCGCCGTTTCGCGTCTCGACGCCGAAATCATGGACCCAGACGGGCCGGTCGGCGCCCGCCGGCGTGACCGGATGGGGTATCTCGTCGATGACCATCAGGCCCATGTTCTCCAACATCGGCAGCGCATCGGATAGACGGACCGGTCCGTCTGGATCGAACATCCGGAACCGGAACTGTTTCGCGTCCTCACCCTCCCCGGACCGGTACATCCGGGTACGCATCGCGCCGGTTTCCAGCGCCGTCTCGATCTCGGAAATGTCCTTGAGAGCCGCCTTGCAGTCGTTATCGTCGCAATAGCCGACCGAGAAAGCGTCGGCATATTTCTCGAACAGCGCCAGACCGGCTTCCTCGCCGTTGGCCTCTATCAGGGCGGCCTTCAGGCGATCCGCCCAGGTCCGCGCGGCCTCCGCCAGGCGGGCTTCGGTCCCGGCGATGTCCCGGTGCGGCTCGTTCGACGGGTCGGTCTTGATGATGAAATGCACCCGCGCCAGAACGCTGTCGTCGGCAATCTGGGTGTAGAAGGCTGTGACGTCCCCGCTGAAATCCCGCTTCAGGATCTTCGCGAACCGCTCCCGGACGTCGGTCGTGTAGCGGTCGCGCGGCACATAGACGAGACAGGACACGAAGCGCTGGAAGTTGTCATAGCGGGCGAAGAGGGCGATCCGCTGCCGTTCCTGCAGATGCAGGATCCCCATCACCGTCTGCAGAAGGTCTTCCTCGCCGATCTGGAAAAGCTCGTCCCGGGGAAAGTTGACGAGGATATGCATCAGCGCCTTGCCGTCGTGGCTGGAGGCGCCGAAGCCCGCCCGTTCGAGGACGCGGGCGATCTTCAGCCGCAGGATCGGGATATTGCGCGGCGAGCGGTTATAGACCATCGAGGTGAAGAGGCCGACGAACAGGCGTTCGCCGATCACGTTCCCGTCCGCGTCGAACTGCTTCAGGCCGATCGCGTCCAGGTGGACCGGGCGATGCACGGTCGACCGGACATTCGCCTTGTTGATGATCAGAAGGTGCGGCGCGGTCAGGAAGGCGCGCACGTCGTCCGGCAGCTTCGCCATCTCGCGCACACCTTCGAAGACATGGAAATCCGCGTCGCGCAGCACGCCCAGCCCGGTGCCCGGCGCGGTCGACATGCGGGCGCTCGCGCCCTCTCCGGTGACCCGGTATTCGCGATAGCCCAGGAAGGTGAAATTGTCGTCGGCCAGCCAGTTGAGGAAGGCGCGCGCTTCCTCGATGTCGTCTTCCGGCAGGCGCGGCGGCTGGATGGTCAGCTCGTCGACGACCTCCCGCGCCTTGCTCAGCATGGGCAGCCAGTCGTCGACGGCGGCCCGGACGTCTGCCAGGACGCCCTCGATGCCGGTCTTGAGGGCGGCGACGGTTTCGGCGGAAGTATGCTGATCGACTTCGATCCGCATCCAGGATTCGGCCCGCGCCGCCGGGTCGTCCTCACCCTCGGCGAGGATGTCGTAAAGCCGGCCGTTCTTGTCCCGCTTGACCCTCAGGATCGGGTGAATGACCAGATGGACGGTGAGGCCCATCCGGTTGATCTCCGCCGTCACCGAATCGACCAGGAACGGCATGTCGTCGTTCAGCACCTCGACGACCGTGTGGGCGGCGCGCCCGTTCGCCCGTGCCTTCATATA
>CAYGKX010000552.1:2575-2905 GCA_964350225.1 uncultured Rhodospirillaceae bacterium
GATCTTGGGCTTCCGACCGCGGCGGACCCGGCCCAGTTCCAGGACCTGCCGGGCGGCGGCATGCAGCCCCGCCGCATCCAGGTTGGCCAGATCGAAGGGCGGCACATTCTCGTAGAGCCGCTCGACGAAGGCTGCCTCCAGTTGCGATCCCGCGAGCTTTGTCGCCGCGGCGATCGCCTGTTGCACCTGCCGTTCCTCACCCGTCGCGGCCATGGCCGTCTCTTCTCGTTGATTGTCGAGCGCCGGCGAAGGCGGACCCGCCCGGCGCACGCACGTTACAGAAACCTGGATGTCAGAAGGATGAAGCCGCGCGCCGGTGCTGGCAAGGGG
>CAYGKX010000553.1:0-2891 GCA_964350225.1 uncultured Rhodospirillaceae bacterium
CAAGGTGCTCGGCGGATCGAAGCGCAAGACGGCCGGGGTCGGCGACATCATTGTCGTCTCGGTGAAAGAGGCGATCCCGCGTGGCCGCGTGAAGAAGGGCGATATTCACCGTGCGGTGATCGTCCGGACGGCGAAGGAAATCCGTCGCCAGGATGGCTCTGCCATCCGTTTCGACCGCAATGCTGCGGTTCTGATCGACAAGGGCGGGGAGCCGATCGGCACCCGTATCTTCGGGCCGGTGACGCGCGAGTTGCGTGCCAAGCGGTTCATGAAAATCATCTCGCTGGCACCCGAGGTGCTGTGAGGCTGGAACGATGGCTGTGAAACTGAAACTCAAGAAAGGCGACCGGGTGGTCGTCACGTCCGGCAAGGACAAGGGCAAGCGCGGCGAGGTCGAAAAGGTCATTCGCGGCGAAAAGCCTGGCGACCATCGTGTCGTCGTCTCGGGCGTGAACATCATCAAGCGGCACACCCGGCCGACCCAGACGAATCCCGGCGGCATCATCGAACGGGAAGCGCCGATCCACATCTCCAATGTCGCGATCGTCGATCCCAAGGAAGATAAGCCGTCGCGTGTCGGCTACAGCTTCCTCGACGACGGCAGCAAGGTCCGTTTCGCCCGGCGAAGCGGCGAAATCATCGACCGATAGGGGCGAGCGATGGCACGGCTCTACGAGCACTACAAGGACGTGGTTCGCGATCAGCTGAAGGAGGCCTTCAGCTACAAGAACCCGCATGAGATCCCGAAGATCGAGAAGATCGTGATCAATATGGGCGTCGGAGAGGCGACCCAGGATCGCAAGAAGCTCGACAGCGCGGTGAAGGAACTGACCTCGATCGCGGGCCAGAAGCCGATTGTGACCAAGGCGCGCAAGTCGGAAGCGAACTTCAAGCTGCGCGAAGAGATGAACATTGGTACGAAGGTCACGCTTCGGCGGGATCGGATGTACGAGTTCCTCGACCGGCTGGTGACGATCGCCCTGCCGCGGGTGCGCGACTTCCGCGGGCTCAACCCGAAGAGCTTCGACGGGCGCGGCAACTTCGCGATGGGCATCAAGGAGCAGATCGTCTTTCCGGAGATCAACTACGACGAGATCGACCAGATCCGCGGCATGGACGTGATCATCTGCACGACGGCGAAGACGAACGAGGAAGCGCTGGCGCTCCTCAAGGGCTTCGACCTGCCGTTCCGCAGCTGACGGCGGCCGACGGAGAAAGAAGGCAAAAGAGATGGCGAAGAAGAGCTCGATTGAGAAGCAGAAGCGGCGCTCCCGCATGGTCAAGAACCAGGCGGGCAAGCGGGCGCGGCTGAAGGCGATGGCCAAGGACGAAAGCCTGCCGCCGGAAGAGCGGTTCAAGGCGCGGCTGAAGCTGAACGAGATGCCGCAGAATGGGTCGGCGGTACGGCTGCGCAACCGCTGCGCCGTCAGCGGCCGTCCGCGCGGCTATTACCGCAAGTTCGGTCTGTCGCGTATCGCGCTGCGTGACCTCGCGTCGCGGGGCGCGGTGCCCGGCGTCCTGAAGTCGAGCTGGTAGGAGAGCCGAAATGTCGTTGAGCGATCCCATCGGCGATCTTCTGACCCGCATCCGCAATGGCCAGCGGGCCCGCAAGAATGTCGTGACCAGCCCGTCCTCAAACCTGCGCGCCGGCGTGCTCGAGGTCCTCAAGACCGAGGGCTTCATTCGCGCCTGGTCCCAGCGCGAGGTCCGCAAGGGCATCGGCGAGCTGGTCGTCGAGTTGAAGTATTACGAGGGCGAGCCCGTGATCCGCGAGATCCAGCGCGTCTCCAGGCCCGGCCGCCGTGTCTACTCGGGCATTGGCGACCTGAAGCGGGAGCGTGGCGGGCTCGGCAGCTCGATCCTGTCGACGGCCAAGGGCGTCCTGTCGGACGAGGCCGCGCGGGATGCGAATGTCGGCGGCGAAGTCCTTTGCCGCGTATTCTGATTGTGAACGGAACGGTTTGACCGATGTCGAGAATTGGCAAGGAACCGGTTGAGATCCCCAGTGGGGTGGACGTCAAGATCGACGGCCCCGTGGTGACGGCCAAGGGCAAGCTGGGCGAAGAGTCCGTCCGGCTCACCAGCGATGTCGTCCTCAGCCAGGAAGAGGGAAAGCTTTGGGTCAAGCCGGCGAATGACGGCAAGCGGGCCCGGATGATGTGGGGCACGTCGCGCTCGATGCTGCAGAACATCGTCACCGGCGTTTCCGAGGGCTTTACATATAACCTCGAGATCACCGGTGTCGGCTATCGTGCGGCCGTTCAGGGCCAGAGCCTGAACCTTCAGCTCGGTCACAGCCACGACATCAACCACCCGATCCCGAAGGGCCTCACCGTCACGGTGGAGAGGAATACCTCCATCGAGGTGAAGGGCACGAACAAGCAGGTCATGGGGCAGTTCTGCTCCGAGGTTCGCGGTTTCCGGCCGCCAGAGCCCTACAAGGGCAAGGGCGTGCGCTACCGCGACGAGTATATCCTGCGCAAGGAAGGCAAGAAGAAATAGGGCTGCCGTACGCGGCAATCCTAGGGAAACGAACGATGGCGACACGATCCAAAGAGCTGTTTGCCCGGCGCCAGAAGCGGGCGCGCTATCAGCTGAAGAAGAAAGCCGGGGGGCGTCCGCGCCTCACGGTCTTCCGGTCCGGCAAGCATATCTATGCCCAGGTGATCGACGACCTGTCCGGCCAGACGGTGGCCCAGGCGTCGAGCGTCGACCCGGCACTGCGCGACAAGTTCAAGACCGGCGCCAACAAGGCGGCGGCCGAGGCGGTCGGCAAGCTGGTGGCCGAGCGGGCGAAGGACGCGAAGGTTTCCGAGGTCGTGTTCGACCGCGGCGGCAACATCTACCATGGTCGCGTGAAGGCGCTGGCCGACGGCGCCCGCGAGGGCGGA
>CAYGKX010000554.1:0-2612 GCA_964350225.1 uncultured Rhodospirillaceae bacterium
CCAGCACGGCGGCCAACGCGGACGGCATCATCAGCGCCCCGCCCACGCCCTGAAGCGAGCGGAAGACGATCAGCCACGCCGCGGCTTCCTCGCCCGTCCCCGGGGTCAACCCGCAGGCGACGGAGGCGGACAGGAAAACCGCGACCCCGGCGACGAAGACCTTGAGATGGCTCAACCTGTCCGACAGCCGCCCGCCCAGCGCGACGAAGGCGCCAAAGGCGACGACATAGGCATTGACGGCCCAGGACACCCCGGTCGGCGAGAGCTCCAGCGCCCGCTGCATCGCCGGCAGCGCAACGCCGAACGCCGTCAGGTCGAACAGCACGATCGCCTGGCAACTCGCCATGGCGACGACCATCCACCAGGTGCCATTGGGGGTTTGGGATGCCATGGAGAGCGGTGATGCGCGCTGGATCGATTTGTCGCTCTACCGCGCCGCATCAATCGCGATCTGCGCGAAGATCGTGTCCAGTTCGTTCGCCAGCTGCATCAGCTGCGGCCCGCCCTCGCGGTAGGGGCGGAAGATGTCGGACGGCTTGCGGTAGGCGAGGGTGGCGCGGCCGTTCGGTTCCTCGGTGATGTAGTAGCGGATTGGCGCCTCGTAGCCGGCGCGGACGCTCGCGGCCAGCATGCGGATGGCGAAGCGGGGGTGGAAGACGCCGACGACCATGTTGCCCGGGATCGTCTTGCCCAGGCGCTTGGCGCCGACCGTGGCGCTCGCCCGGGTGACGACGGCCATGCCGTTCTTCTTCACCGCCGCGTCCAGCTTTTTCACCAGCTCCGGATAACTGTGGAGGGTCGTGATGCGCATCATGCCCCGCGGCTCGGCCTGGGCCGGGACGGCGGGGAGCAGCGTCGCGGGCGCGGCGGCCGTCGCGAGGAGGAGGGCGGCGAGAGCGAGCGGACGGACGGTTTTCATGGGCGCGATCCTTCGGTGGCGGGCGTGGCGGGGGCTCCCGGACGATGTATCGGCCGTACTATAGCCGCATTCGGCGCCTATCTGGACGCTTGCCATGACAGAAATGCGTGCCTTCAGCTTCGCCGAGTGGCTCCAGCCGCAACGGATCTTGCAGCTCGCGCTGCGCAGCCCCCTTGGTGCCATCGCGACCAGCCGGGCCATCGATCGGCCGACCCTCCGGGCGGTGACCGACGTCTATATGCCGCTCTCCCGCCTTTGGGCCGCGGCGGAGGTCGCCGAGGGCGATCCCGACCGCTTCGCCGCCGCCGTGCCGCTGGAGGAGCCGCTGGGCCCCGTGCTGCGCCGTCAGGTGGCCGGGGCGCTCAGGGCCTTCGACAGGGCCCGCGCCCAGGCAGCCGACGCATCGCGGGTGTGGGAGGCGGCCTTCTTCGCGCCGTCCCCGTCGCCGACCGACCGGCTGCTGCATCTCGAGCAGCGCCGCCTTCTGCGGGCCCAGCGCCTTCTGTTGCAGAGGCTGCGCTTTTCGCTCGTCTTCCTCCGGTCCCGCGTGCCGCCGGTTCGCTTCGACATTCCCGACGAGCAGGCGGTTCTCTCGGTCTACGGCGCCCGGCGGGCGGAGCCCTGGCGCGCCTTCACGCCGGCGGAGCCCCTGCCGGTGGTCGAACGGTCCCATCCCATTCCCGTCGCCGGCGGCCGGGACTACTGGCTCCGCTTCATGACCCCGGATGCCCGGATGGGCGATACGGCCTGGGCGCGGGTGCACGAGCCCCTCGATGCCGAGAATGCGCCGACCTTCATCTTCGGGAACGGTGTCTGCGTGGAGTTCGACCATGTGAAATATTCGATGGACGATGTGATGGCGCTATGCCGCCACGGCATCCGGGTGATCGAGATCGAAAGTCCCTGGCACGGCCGGCGCCGGGCGCGGGGAACCTTTTCCGGCGAGCCCTTCCTGGCCCGGGCGCCGCTCGGCCCCATCGACCTGTTCACCGCCCAGGTGCAGGAAATCGCCGTTCTGGTCGCCTGGGCCCGCGCCCAGGGCAGCCCGCGTGTCGGCGTCGGCGGCGCCAGCATGGGCGCGCTCGCGGCCCAGCTCGCCGGAATCCATTCCGCTCACTGGCCGGCCGACTGGCGGCCCGACATGCTGGGGCTGATCACCTTCTGCGACCAGGTCCATCAGTTGGCCCTTCGCAGCGCGCTTGCGATCCGGACGGGCCTGTCCCAGGCCCTGACTGACGCGGGCTGGACGCCGGAGCGAGCGTCGCGCTGGCTGCATTTCACCGACGCGGTCGGGACGCCGCAGGTGGCGGCGGACGATATTGTGGCGGTCCTTGGCACCGAGGACGAGATCACGCCCTACGACATTGCCCAGGCGCAGCTCGACCGGTGGGGTGTTCCGGTGGAGAACCGGTTCGTCTCCCGGCGCGGCCATTTCTCGACCCCGATCGCCATGGCGCGGGAGAGCGACCCCCTGGAGCGGATCGGCGCGATCCTGACACGGTAGAGCCGCCGCTTGCGCCCGTGCGGCCGGCGCCTATATTCGCGGCCATGACCGACCGGTCCGACCAACTGCTGGCTGGTGTCCGCGACGCGCTCGACCTGCCGGGCGCGCCGGCGGCGACGCGCGTCGTCGTCGCCATGTCGGGCGGGGTCGACAGCTCGGTCACCGCGGCGCTTCTGAAGGAGCTGGGCT
>CAYGKX010000554.1:2625-2889 GCA_964350225.1 uncultured Rhodospirillaceae bacterium
CACCGTCGGCATCACGCTCCAGCTCTACGACCACGGCCAGGCAGTCGGGCGGAAGGGCGCGTGTTGCGCCGGGCAGGACATCCACGACGCCCGGCGCGTCGCCGAAAGCCTGGGGATTCCCCATTACGTCCTCGACTACGAGAGCCGGTTCCGCGACGCGGTGATGGACGATTTCGCCGACAGCTATCTGCGCGGCGAAACGCCGATTCCCTGCGTTCGCTGCAACCAGACGGTCAAGTTCCGCGATCTCCTGGGCACGGCGCG
>CAYGKX010000555.1:0-2888 GCA_964350225.1 uncultured Rhodospirillaceae bacterium
TGCTGTTCCGCGTGCTGTGGCTGGGCGCGCCGAGATGGATGTACGTACCCATCTACCTGGCGCTCGGCTGGGTCGCCATCGGCTTCATCGGCCCGTTCTACCAGGCGGGAGGGGCCGTGGTGGTCGCCCTCATCATCGCGGGCTGCGCCGGCGCACCCGATCCGGCGGCGGACGGGAAACCGGGCGAATATTCGACGGATCCCGGTGCCCGCAAAGGCGATTCCTTCGGCTACGACGGGCGTAAATGGCGTCGCGGGCTCGGCAACTGAGCCGATGCCGCCGTCAGGCGGGCGAACTGATCGTCGACCCCCCATCGATGACGATCGTCTGGCCGGTGATGAACTTACCCGCATCCGACGCCAGAAACACTGCGGAGCCCGCCACATCCTCCACATCGCCGATCCGCCGGAGCGGGTAGTGTTTTATCGCGGCGTTGTAGATCTCGGGATTGTCCCACAGGGCGCGGGCGAAATCGGTCCGAATGATCGCGGGCGCCAGCGCATTCACACGGATGTTCTTCGGCCCCCATTCGACCGCGAGGTTGCGCGCGATCGCCATGTCGGCCGCCTTCGAAATGCCGTAGATGCCGATCGTATCCGTCCCCTTGATCCCCGCGATCGACGAAACGATCAGCATGCTGCCGCCGCCGTTCTCCGCCATCTGAGGCAGTGTCAATTGCGCGAGCCGGAGGTTGGCGCGGACATTCGACGCCATCGTCTTCTCGTAGGCGTCGTCCGGCAGGTCCTGCAACGGTCCGTAAAAGGGATTGACCGCCGCGTTGCAGACCAGAATATCGATCCGGCCCCAGGTCTCGAGCGTCTGCGCGACGAGTGCGGCGATCTGGTTGTCGTCGGAGATGTTGCACGGCAGGGCCAAGGCCTCGCCGCCGCAATCCCGGATGGCCGCGGCAACTTCATCGCACTTGTCGGCCTTCCGGCTGGAGACGACGACCCGGGCGCCCTGGACAGCCATCGCCTCAGCGATTCCGCGGCCGATCCCTTTGGTTGAACCCGTGATCAGGGCCACCTTGCCATCGAGTCGGAATATGCTCTTATACTGCTCCATCGACCAACCCGCCCTGCCAGAAAAAGCCGTCTAGGGAGCCCGCCCGATGAACCTGGATCTGAGCCCCGAGCTCGAAGCCTTTCGCGACGAGGTTGCACGTTTCGTCGCGGAAAAGCTGCCGTCCGATATAAAGAAAAAGATGGATCTGGGCCAGTCGCTCAGCCGCGACGACTATGTCCGCTGGCAGAAGGCACTCTACGAAAAGGGGTGGTTCGCACCGGGCTGGCCGAAGGAGCATGGCGGCCCGGGCTGGGACCCGGTCAAACGCTACATCTTCGATGAGACCCTGGGCGAGATGGGGGCGCCGCGCACAATTCCCTTCGGCGTCGCCATGGTCGCACCGGTCATCATCGCCTTCGGAACAGACGAACAGAAGGAACGGCATCTGCCGGGCATCCTGTCGTCGGACGTCTGGTGGTGTCAGGGCTATTCCGAGCCTGGGGCGGGCTCCGACCTCGCCGGGCTCAAGACGCGCGCGGTCCGGGACGGGGACCATTATGTCGTCAACGGTCAGAAGACCTGGACGACCCTGGCGCAGTATGCCGACTGGATCTTCTGCCTCGTCCGGACCGATCCGGACGCGAAGAAGCAGGAGGGGATCTCCTTCCTCCTGATCGACATGAAGACTCCCGGGATCACCGTGAAGCCGATTGTGACCCTCGATGGCGGGCGTGAGGTCAACGAGGTCTATTTCGACGACGTCCGCGTTCCCGTCGAGAACCTGGTCGGAGAGGAGAACAAGGGCTGGACGGTGGCGAAGTTCCTGCTCGGGCACGAGCGGATGAACATTGCGGATGCCGGCCGCTCCAAGAACCAGCTGGCGAAGCTCAAGCAGATTGCCTCCGCGGAAACGGTCGACGGACAGCCGCTGATCGAGGACCGTACCTTCCGCGACAAGATCGCCCAGGTCGAAATCGACCTGATGGCGCTCGACATGACGATCCTTCGCTATGTCGCGGCCGAAGGCGCGGGCAAGCCGCCGGGACCGGAAGCGTCCCTCCTCAAGGTCAAGGGCACCCAGGTCCAGCAGGCGATCACGGAACTGCTCGTCGAGGCGGTCGGTTACTACGCCAATCCCTACATGCCGGAAGCCATGGATCCCGGCTGGAACGAGGAGCCGGTCGGCCCCGACTATGCCACCTCGCTGGCCCCGCACTACTTCAACTGGCGCAAGGTATCGATCTATGGCGGATCCAACGAAGTCCAGCGAGGCATCCTGTCGAAAATGGTCTTGGGGCTCTAGGGGCGGACGGATATGGAATTCGCATTGAACGACGAACAGAAGCTCCTGAAGGACAGCGTCGACCGCTTTGTCGAACGCGCTTACGAGTTCGAGGCCCGGAACAAGCTCCTGGAGAGTGACGAGGGCTTCAGCCGCGACCACTGGGGCACCTTCGCCGAACTTGGGTGGCTGGGCGTACCCTTCTCCGAGGAGCAGGGCGGATTCGGTGGCGGCATGGCCGAGGCGGCCGTGATCATGAACGGCCTCGGCAAGGGGCTGGTGCTGGAGCCATTCCTGCCGACGGTTGTGCTGGGCGGTGGTCTGCTTGCCCGTGCCGGTGCCGGCGAAGATATAGAGCGGCTGGTCGAAGGCCATCTTCAGCTCGCCTTCGGCTTTGCCGAACCGCGCTCGCGCTACAACCTTGCCCATGTAGAGACCCGCGCGGAGGCGGCGGGGGACGGTTTTGTCCTGTTCGGTCACAAGGCGGTCGTCTTCAACGCGCCGGCGGCCGACAAGATCGTCGTGAGCGCGCGCACCGCAGGCGGTGTGCGCGAGGCCGAAGGCATCACGCTGTTCGTCGTGGACGGCTCGGCGGACGGGG
>CAYGKX010000556.1:0-408 GCA_964350225.1 uncultured Rhodospirillaceae bacterium
CCTGATAGGTCACGATCAGGGTGTCCTCGTGTGTGATGATCTCGGGGAACGGGGGCCCGGTAAAAAAGTAGGTGCAGACCTGTTCGCGCGCCCAGCCGGCCAGGAGGTAGGTGGTGCCGGTGAAGAGGGCGACGAAGAAATAGGTCGTGGCGCTGGAGTTTCCGACGAAGAAGTCGCTCACCACCGTCGGCGCGTCGACGAAATACATGATCCAGGCGCCCCCGGTGAGGAAGGCGATGATCAGCCACGCCCCGTGCTTGGCGAACTTCTTCGCGAACTTGCCGCCGGACATCGGCTGTTTGTCGAGTTTGATCCGAGCGTTGCGATCGCCTTCGATCTTGCGCTCGACCCACATGAAGAGGTCGGTCCAGACCGTCTGCGGGCAGGAATAGCCGCACCAGACGCGGC
>CAYGKX010000556.1:418-2880 GCA_964350225.1 uncultured Rhodospirillaceae bacterium
AACAGGGCGATTGCGGCGATCACCAGGATGCCGGTCAGATAGAAGACCTCCTGCGGCCAGATCTCGATGAAGAAGAAATAGGCCCGGCGGTTGGTCATATCGATCAGGACCGCCTGGTCCGGCGCGCCGGGGCCACGGTCCCAGCGGATCCAGGGAAGGATGTAGTAGATCGCGAGGAGGACGCTCAGCGCCGTCCACTTGATCTTGCGGAAGCGGCCCTTGACCTTTTTCGGGTATACGCGGACCCGGTCGGCATAGAGCGGATCGCTCTTCTGCTCCCGGACGGAGACCGCATCCTCGACCGTGAAATCGCTCATCACCATTTACTCTCTGCACCGGTTGCCGGCGATCCGACGGAACCCCGTCCGGAAGCCCACCCTGCGCAGGTTCGGCGCCTGCGGAATGTCTTCTCTCCGCGGGTCTCCGCCCGCTTGTCCCAGACGTTTCTTCTTATCGCCGCGCCCTGTGCACGGCCTTGATCGAGATCATGCCCCGGACGAAACGCCGGGCGCGGGCGGGACCGCTACTTGCCGCCGCCGAGACCGTGGACGTAGATCGTCAGCATCTTGATCGTCGTCGGGTCCAGCCGCCCGTACCACGTCGGCATGACCCCCATATGCGGGTTCGCGATCTGGGCGACGATCTCGGCCTTCGACCCGCCGTAGAGCCAGACCTGGTCGTTCAAGGCCGGCGCCCCCTGCTTCGGGTCGCCCGCGCCCGTCTTGCCGTGGCACGCCGCGCACTGTTCGGCATAAATCTTCGCACCGCGCTCGACCGCCGCCGTGTCCTTGGATCGCTTGGTCAGCGACAGGACGTATTCGGCGACATCGTCGATCTGCTTCGTGTTCAGGACATTGTCGACGCCGAAGCGGGGCATCTGGGAGGCCCGGCTGTCCTGCGCGAAGCGGATTCCGACCTCAAGTGTCTTGTGGATTTCGGCGAGCGTGCCGCCCCACAGCCAGACGTCGTCCGCCAGGCTGGGGTAGCCCCGCTGGCCCGCGCCGCCCTGCCCGTGGCAGGGCACGCAATTGTCCGCGAAGGCGGCCTTGCCGCCGGCCGTGGCGAACTGGCGGAGCTCGTTGTCCTTGTTGATCTCGTCCAGGCTCGCCGTCCGGATGCGGTCGAGAAACTTCGCCTGCGCCTTCCGCGCCATCGCGAGATCCGCGGTCAGGGAATTCCGGGCGGTGTTGCCGAGCACACCCGTCGTGTGACCGGAAATGCCCGGTATCGCGGGATAGAGGATGAAGATCACGACCGAAATGACGATCGTGAAATAGAAGACATAGACCCACCATTTCGGCAGCGGGGTGTCGAGCTCCTGGATGCCGTCCCACTCGTGGCCGGTCGTGGCTTTGCCCGTGATCTCGTCTTTTTCGACCTTGGTCGGCATCTCTAGTTCCCCCTCTTCGCACCGTTGCCCGGCGCGTCCGCGCCCCTGCGCGGGTCGTCATCCTCGAGCGGAATGTCGGCGTGGCGTTCCAGCGACTTGCGGCGGGACGGCCACATCACCCAGACGACGATGCCGACGAAGATCGCCATCAGCCACAGGCCCCAGATGGAGCGGAAGAAATTGACGATGTCGTCCATCTTCGCCCCCTACTGCTTCAGGTCTTCGGGCTTGACCTGCTTGAAATCGACCATTCGGCCGAGGATCTGCAGGTAGGCGACGAGGGCGTCCATTTCGGTGAGCTTGGCGCCATCGCCGCCCAGGTCGCCGACCGCGGCCTTGGGATAGCGTTTCAGAAGGCCCGTCGTGTCCGCGTCCGGATCGGCCTGCGCCCGCACGTCGGCCAGGGCCTCCTTGATCATCTCCGGCGTGTAGGGCACGCCGACGGCCACATTCGCCCGCATGTGGGCGGCAATGTCGCTGACCTTCAGGTCGCGCCGGGAAAGGAAGCCATAGGGCGGCATGATCGATTCGGGCACGACGCTGCGCGGATCCTTCAGATGCGCGACATGCCAGGCGTTGGAATACTTGCCGCCGACCCGCGCGAGGTCAGGCCCCGTACGCTTGGAGCCCCACTGGAACGGATGGTCGTACATGCTCTCCGCGGCAAGCGAGTAGGGGCCGTAGCGCTCCACCTCGTCGCGCAAGGGCCGCACCATCTGGCTGTGGCAGTTGTAGCAGCCCTCGCGGATGTAGATCTCGCGCCCCGCGAGCTCCAGCGGCGAGTAGGGCCCGCTCGATGGTGTTCTTGATGGTGAAGAGCGGGACGATCTCGACAAGACCGCCGATCGACACGGTAATGACGGTGAGGATCGCGAGAAGGGTGACGTTCTTCTCGATGACCTTGTGCTTGGCCCAGAGTTTGCTCATCGCCGGTGCCCCCTATTCCGCCGGTGCCGGGACGGCGGCGTCGGCCGCGGCCGGCTTCTTATAGTCGCCCCGGATAGTGCGGTAGATGTTGTAGACCATGATCAGGGCACCGAGGACGAACAGGAGCCCGCCCAGCGCCCGCACC
>CAYGKX010000557.1:0-1899 GCA_964350225.1 uncultured Rhodospirillaceae bacterium
CCCGGATCTCGTCGAGGGGAGCGTCGATCTTGACCGTCGCGAACTGGTCGGTCATGAGCGTGTGCATGAATGTCGACCGCATCAGCCGCGTCTCGGGGTCGAGGGTCGGATCGATGCCGCGTTCGGCGAGTTGCCAGGTGAAGAAGGACTTGCCGACGAAGGTCTGTGTCACCAGGGTGGCGATGACGACCGCGACCATGACGGCAATGGTGATGGCGTAGTCGCCCGTCAGTTCGAACACGATCAGGATGGTCGAGATCGGCGCGCCGAGGACGGCGGCCGCACAGGCCCCCATGCCGACAAGGGTGTAGGCCTCCTTGCCCGAGGACAATTCCGGGAAAATGCCGGTCGCGACGATGCCGTAGGCGCCGCCCACCAGGGCGCCGATGACGAGGGAAGGGCTGAAGATGCCGCCCCCGAAGCCGCCGGCGAGGGAGATGGCGGTCGCAACGATCTTTGCGACGGCGAGTGCGGCGAGCAGCCACAAGCCGAAGCCCCCCTTCAACGCGGTGTCCGTCGCCTCGTATCCGACGCCCAGCACCTGGGGAAAGAAGATCGCGATCGTGCCGACAAGAAGGCCGGCATAGGCGGGGCGCAGCCAGACCGGTCCGGGAATGCGGTTGGCCTGGCGGGCACCATGGATGACGAGAGTCATCAGGATCATCGCCGCAATGGCCGAGACGACGCCCAGAATTGCGAAGGCCGGCAGCTCCCAGAAGGAGGCGATGACGTAGGTCGGCTTGATGAAGGCGGGAAAGTCGCCATAGACCGCGCGGGAGATAACGGTGCCCGTCACCGAGGCGATGACGACGGGGGCGAATGCGCGCAGTCGGTAGTGGCCGATCACGACTTCCAGCGCGAAGAGCGCGCCGGCGATCGGCGCATTGAACGAGGCGGCAATTGCCGATCCGACGCCGCAACCGACCATTGTCAGCAGCAGGCCGGGCGACATCTTGAGCCACTTGCCGAAGGCCGAGGCGATCGATGCCCCCAGCAGCACCGCCGGCCCTTCGCGCCCGACCGAGGCGCCTGCACCGATGGAGGTGGCGCTGA
Organism: uncultured Rhodospirillaceae bacterium; assembly: GCA_964350225.1. Taxonomy (GTDB): domain Bacteria; phylum Pseudomonadota; class Alphaproteobacteria; order Bin65; family Bin65; genus CAYGKX01. The sequence continues at coordinate 1,054 of CAYGKX010000557.1, forward strand.
TGACCGTTGCCCTGAGCCCTTCGAGCAGCGACATACGGCCGCCGCGGAGCTGGGCCGCCTCGATCACATCGGCGACCGCCTGAGGCCGGCGGTTTGCCGTTCCCCAGCGCACCATGATCCCGACCACGAGCCCGCCCACGGTGGGCGCGAGAAGAACGTGCCACCATTCGAGGCTGCTCGCGGCCGACCACAGCATCTCGGTATGTTCGTCGAAGGCGATCCACTGAATCAGGCTGATCAGCCAACGGAAGAGAATGGCGGCATAGGCAGCGGCGGCCCCCACGACGACCGCCAGGATCGTCAGACGCAGGTCCTCATTCCTGTACAGAAGCCTCAGTCGCTCGGCCGCGAGCGCGGCGAACCGTTGCGCCATTTTTCTCCGTCCCCCGTTCGCCCGTCACTCTAGCCGGAATGGTCCTCCGGGCAAGGGAGGCGGGGGCGTCCCGGGCGCGGTGCCCCTACTCCTTGCGGCGGATGCCGATGCGCCGGCCCACCTGCGCGGGCGGCGGGATATCCCTGTGCGCCTCGCGAATGGCCTCGAACCTCGCCTGGATTTCCGGCGCCATCGGTGCGCCGCGGCGGGTCCCCATGTCGATATGCATGCTGATCGCTTCGGCGGTCGCGGCCAGATAATCCTCGCCGTCGTGGTACATCATGTTGATGAAGTGAAAATGCTTGTCCGACAGGTCGAGCAGCTGGAATTCAAACCGCAGCGGATCGTCCCGGCCGACTTCCTGCAGATAGCAGATATGGTATTCGAGAGCGAAGCTGGAGACGTTGTTGGCTTTCCGGTAGGCCCCCGAAAGGCCGACATAGTCGAACATCGCGTCGACCGCGTGGTCGAAG
>CAYGKX010000557.1:1909-2860 GCA_964350225.1 uncultured Rhodospirillaceae bacterium
CAGCTAATAGGCGACGTTCATGTGGCCGTTATAGTCGATCCAGGACGGGTCCACATTTTCGCGGTGGATTATCAGACGCTTGCCGGTTTCGAGTATCGGGCCTGTTTCCCTGTTCACCATCTCATCGAACCGCTTCGTTTCCCAACTCGCCGGGCATGGCTGTCCCGACAGCGGCGCGGACCATATCGGATTGGCGCCCCCGGTCAATCCGGCTAGCCTCCCGCACATGGGAGGAGCAGGGACATGAATGCGGGGAGTTGGGCTTACAGCCTGCTGGGGACCTTCGGCCGGCACGCGACCCTTCTGCTTTTCGCGGGTGTCTTTCTGGGCGTTGCGGCTCAACCGTTGGCCGCGTTTCTGAAGCCGCTCTTCGTGCCCTCGGTCGTCGGGCTTCTCGCCCTGTCGCTTCTCCGGCTGAACATCCGCGACGTCCTCGCCATCACCCGCCGGCCGGCGCTCCTGGCCGGCGCCTATCTGTGGCTGATGCTGGTCACCCCCGTGGCCGTCCACGGTCTGACAGGCCTGACGGATCTGCCGGAACAGCTCCGGATCGGGTTGGTCCTGTGCGCCGGCTGCCCGCCCATCATGTCGTCCATCGCCTTCGCCCTGATGTTCCGGCTGGATGCACCGCTGGTCACCCTGCTCGTCTTTCCGACCATCATGATCGTGCCGCTGACCCTGCCGCCCATCGCGCTCGCGCTGGTCGGGCTCGAGCTCGACATCGCGCTCGGCGAGTTCATGCTCCGGCTTGCGGCAATCGTCATCGGAAGCGTCCTGATCGCCGGCCTCGTGCGCGCCGTCGTTCCGAAGCCGAAAATCGACGCCGCCGCCGAGCCGCTCGACGGCATGGCGGTGATCCTGATGCTCGTCTTCGCCATTGCGATCATGGACGGCATTGGCGCCCGCATCGTGTCGGAGCCGCGGCTCGTCGCCCTGACGCTGGCACTGGCC
>CAYGKX010000558.1:0-2860 GCA_964350225.1 uncultured Rhodospirillaceae bacterium
TGTCATCACGCACTACCAGCGTCTCCTCGACTACATCGTTCCGGACAGGATCCACGTGCTGGCGGGCGGCCGTATCGTCAAGTCGGGCGACAAGTCGCTTGCCCTGGAGCTGGAGGAAAGCGGCTACGCCGAATTCGCCGAGAAGGCGGCCTGAGGCGGAGCGGACCGGAAACGATGACCCTTCAGACGAAACCCGACGAAACGAGCCTCGCTTACCTGCGCCGCTATGAGGCGGCGCGGGACGGGCTGCCCGGGAGCGCCGACTGGATCGGTGCACTCCGCGATACGGCCGCCGAGGCATTCGCCGGCCGTGGCCTGCCGACCCGGAAGGTCGAGGACTGGAAATACACGGACCTGGCACCTGTCCGGAAAGTCGCCTTCGGAGACGCGCCGGCAGATATTACGGTGACACGGGAGAGCCTGCCTGCGCTGCTCCACGGGCGGGATGCGCAGCTTCGGATGGTCTTCGTCAACGGACGCTACGTGCCGGAACTGTCGACCCTTTCGGACCTGCCGGATGGGGTCCGCCTGACCAATTTGCGCCAGGCGTTGGTGGACAATCCCGCACTCCTCGACGACCGCCTGGGTCGGGGCCTCCCCATCGACGCGGCACCGCTTGCGGCCCTCAACACCGCCTTCATGGAGGATGGGGTCGTCCTGCTGCTCGACGACGAGGCGATCCTGGATCTGCCGTTGGAACTTCTCTATGTCGGGACCGGCGGCGAGACCCCGCCGGTCTATCACCCGCGCAACCTGATCGTGGCCGGCAAGCGCGCAAGGGTGACCGTGATCGAGCACCATGTCGGACTTTGCATCGGGGCCTACTTCGCCAATGTCGCGACGGAAATCGTGGCGGAGGACGGGGCGATTGTCCGTCATTGCGTGACGCAGGACGAATCGCGCGACGCCTTTCATGTCGCCACGACCCACGCCACCGTCGGCAAGGATGCGCTCTACGACAGTTTCGTCTTCGCCCATGGCGGGGCCGTCGCACGTAACGAGATCCGCGTCGACCTCGCGGGGGCGGGCGCCGATTGCCGCCTGATCGGTGCCTATCTGGGACAGGGCTCGCAGGTGCTCGACAACACCTCGGTGATCGATCACCGCGTGGCCGACACGACGAGCAAGGAGCTCTACAAGGGCGTCCTTGACGGTAAGGCGCGGGGCGTCTTCCAGGGCCGGATCGTCGTTCACCCGGATGCCCAGCGAACGGACGGCCAGCAGATGAACCGCGCGCTTCTGTTGTCAGACGGCGCCGAAATCGACAGCAAACCGGAACTCGAGATCTTCGCCGACGACGTGAAGTGCGCCCATGGCGCGACCGTCGGCGAACTGGACGCCGATGCGCTGTTCTACCTGCGCGCCCGGGGCGTGCCGGAGCCGCAGGCCCGCCGCCTCCTGATCGAGGCCTTCCTGGGCGAGGTGATCGATGCTGTGGCGATCACCGGCATGCGCCTGTCGCTGGAAGACCAGGTCGCCCGCTGGATGAGCCGCCGGGACGACAGGTGAGAGGGCAGGAGATCGAAATGACCGCCGACGTCACCAATCTCGCCGAAGCGCGCCGCAACCTCTACGAGGTCGAGGCGGTGCGGGCGGATTTCCCGATCCTGACGCGCCGTGTCTACGGCAAGCCACTGGTCTATCTCGACAACGGCGCCAGCGCCCAGAAGCCGCGCCGCGTCATCGACGCGATGACCGAGGTGCTTGAGCGCGACTACGCCAACATCCATCGGGGCGCCCATTACCTGAGCCAGGCCCTGACAGATCGCTATGAGACGGTCCGGGAGCGGGTCGCCCGCTTCATGAACGCCGCCCGGCCGGAGGAAATCGTCTTCACCCGGAACGCGACCGAGGCCGTGAACCTTGTGGCGTCAAGCTGGGGGCGCAGGAATCTCTCCGCCGGGGACGAGATTGTCGTCTCGGTCATGGAGCATCACGCGAATATCGTGCCGTGGCAGCTTCTGGAGACAGAGATCGGCGTGAAGCTGAGGGTCGCCCCGATCTCCGACACCGGCGAATTGCTGCTCGACGAATACGAGGCGCTTCTGAACGACCGGACCCGGCTCGTTGCGATCACCCACGGATCGAACGTGCTCGGCACGATCACTCCAGCCCGCCGGATTGTCGAGATCGCCCATGCCCGCGGCATTCCGGTCCTGCTCGACGGGGCCCAGGCCATTGTCCACCAGCGGGTCGACGTGCAGGCGCTCGACGCCGATTTCTATGTCTGGACAGGGCATAAGCTCTACGGGCCCAGCGGGATCGGCGTCCTCTATGGGAAGTTCGAGTTGCTCGACGCCATGCCGCCCTATCAGGGCGGCGGGGACATGATCGAGACCGTCTCTTTCGAGGGTACGACCTTCAAGGAGGCGCCGCACCGGTTCGAGGCGGGCACGCCGGCGATCGTCGAAACGGTCGGCCTTGGTGTGGCCATCGACTATGTGGACGAACTGGGCCTCGACCGGATTGCCGCCCACGAAGCGGAGCTTCTCGAGCATGCGACCGAGGAGATGTCGCGCATCGAGGGCCTGCGGATTTTCGGCACAGCGCCGGAGAAGGCGGCCATCGTCTCCTTCAATGTCGAGGGTATCCACCCGCTCGACGTCGCGACGATCCTCGACCGGGAAGGTGTCGCCGTGCGGGTCGGGCAGCATTGCGCGGAGCCGCTGATACGCCGTCTCGGTGTCGAAGGCACGGCCAGGGCGTCCTTCGGTCTCTACAACACCCACGCGGAGGTCGAGGCGCTCGTTGCCGGCATCCGCAAGGCCAAGAAGATATTCGGATAAAGGCGACGATGGCGGCACTCGAAAAATACCAGGAATATGTCGACGCGCTGGACATGCTCGAAGAGGACATGCGC
>CAYGKX010000559.1:0-2851 GCA_964350225.1 uncultured Rhodospirillaceae bacterium
GCGGACAACAAGCCGAGAAGACCGGAAAGCATCTTGATCCCCCTATTCTCCCATTCCGGGCCCACGACGCCGGGTCGCCGCCCACGGTCCCAATTTCCGGCGTACTCTCAGCCGCCGGTGCCCAGATCGTCGCTCCGTCCGCCCCGCCATCTAGATGTGGCGTTTGGAAGACAAGAACATACAATAGTTTGACGTTCTCTTAAATGATCAAGTCGCGCCCGAACATCAAAAAAGCGCGCCGCGCAGAAGTTTCTTGCGCCGACACGCTCGATTTCGGGAAGCCCTGTCGAATGAGGCGAAATGGGCGGCCGCAGTATGTTTCCGATCACGCCGCCGGTCCTGCCGCCATAGCTTCCACTGGCCGCCGGAACGGCCATTGGTGCCATCGCAAGATCGGATGCGGACCGGATCATCCGGCGTTTCGTCCCATGGTCATGCGCCCGCCAGCCGCGGGTCCTGCGCACCACGTGCGCATACCCCGCCCGAACGAACGCGCGTTCGCTCCTTCTTGTTACGCTTGATACGGCAAGCCGTCGATGGTCGATGCTTTCATCTTTCCCCCATCGCCGTCCGCCGCCGGAATCGCTCCCCTGAAACCCGCGTAACGGCTTAACACTACATATACGGCACGACGGCGCAACAGGTTCCCGCCGGAAAAACAAATTTTAACAAAATATTAGCGAAATTGTTCATGCGGGTCCAGGGGCGAGTCCGCATGATGACGGACCGCCCCTGACTTTTTCTACTATTCGTCCTTATCCGGATCCCGGGTCGCGCTCCAGGACTTGCTGGTCCCCTGCACCATATGCCGGACATTCTCGATCCCCTGCGGCTCCTCGAAAAAGAGCGTCCGCTTGGCCGCCATGTCGGGCATGTCCTGGGTCACGTACATGATCGTGTCCTCGTCGCCCGAAGCCTCATGCTCGTGATACGCCCAGGGCGGACAGACGATCGTATCGCCCTTCTTGTAGGGAAAGCGCACCCCTTCAACCGTGGTCCAGCCGGTGCCCTGCAGGTAGTGGTAGATGGCCACCGAATTATGCCGGTGGTTCGGCACGACCTCGCCCGGGTGGATCAGCTGAATGCCGATGAAGATGCCCGGGCCGGCCCCGGCCAGGTCCCCATGATCCTCGTTGACCAGGGCAACGAAGCGCCGTTCCGCGTGACGGATCGGGTCTTCCCCCAGCTTGTTCAGGACACCCAGCATCTCGTCCCCATCCCACTTGCAGCCGCGGATGTGGGTATGGCGTACGCGTTGGAAATATTCGTCGGCGGTAATGGTCCGTGCTGGGCCGTTGTCGGTCGCTTCGGGCGGCAGTTCCCGGGTCTTCGCATCGTCCGGCATCGTTTCCTCCTCTCGTGGCAAACTTGGCTGTTACGTTTTATGATACGTATCGTATAATGCGATACACCAGAGTCAACATTCCTGTGGCGAGATGACGACGGAAAAGGACAGCAACAGCGCAGACGGTGCCGGCATCCAGTCGGTGGAGGTCGCGGCGCGCATCCTGAGGGCGCTTGCCGACGGCGGCGGCGTCCTGTACCTGCGCGAACTGGCGTCCGCCGCCGGCATGCCGCGCGCCAAGGTGCACCGTTATCTGAAGAGCCTGGCGCGGACCGACTTCGTTGTTCAGGAGCCGGAAACGGGTCGCTACCTCATCGGGCCAGCGGCCATCTCGATCGGCCTGACCGGTCTCAACCGGACCAGCCCCGTACGCCTGGCCTATTCGATGCTGCCGGACCTGTGCGCCCGGCTGGGCGAGACCGTGTTCGTCGCCGTCTGGGGCGACCGCGGACCGACCATCGTGGCGCTGGAGGAACCAATTGGAGCGGTGACCATCAACCTTCGCGTCGGGTCGAGCCTGCCTCTCCTGGACAGCGCGATGGGGCGTGTCTTCGCCGCCTTCCTGCCGCGCCAGACGACCGCCGACGCCCTCAAGGCCGCCGTGAAGGATGGCGGCATGCGCAGCGCGGACGGCCTGCTGGAACAGATCCGGCGCGACGGCCTGGCGCCGATCGAGGGGCTGCTCCTTCCCGGCATCAATGCCATCGCGGCCCCTGTCTTCAATCACCACGGCCACCTGTCCTTCGTCATCGGTACCGTCGGCCGCAAGGAAGCGCTCGAGGTCGACCTGGACGGTGAAGCCGCCCGAGCCCTGCGCCAGGCGGCGAAGGCGCTGTCAGAGCGGCTTGGCTACGACCCCAGGCTTCTGTCGGAGACGGGGCACGAACACGGACGTGCGCCGGAGACAGGTGCGTAGAGTGTCGCTCGTCTTCCCGTCCTTCGAGGGCGGCTGTCGCGGGCACCCCGGGACGAGCTGGACGGAAACGGACAAGTACGGGGATACGAAGGCGTAGAGAGAAAGCGGAAGCTGCCGCACACGGCGAGCTAATCCCACGACCTCGGCGCCTCCGTGTTTCACATCACCGGCCCGTCCCGAGGTGCGAGCGGAGCCAGCCACGAAGGACGGATTGGCTCGAGGCCGTTGTCCCGAACGACGAAAGCCCCTCGCCGCCCAGCTGGATTGGCTCGGCGGGAGGGGCTTCGAAGGGCGCCCGAAGGCACCCGGTACGCGTACGGGAAACCTAGTTCTTCGACTTGTCGACCAGCCGGTTCTCGCTGATCCACGGCATCATGGCGCGCAACTTCTCGCCGACTTCCTCGATCGGATGCGCGGCGTTGTTACGGCGGGTCGCCTTGAAGGACGCCTGGCCGGCCTTGTTCTCCAGCACCCAGTCGCGGGTGAAGCGGCCGGATTGGATATCCCCCAGCACGCGGCGCATTTCCGCCTTCGTCTCGTCGGTGATGATGCGCGGGCCGGTCTTGTACTCGCCATACTCGGCCGTATTC
>CAYGKX010000560.1:0-2839 GCA_964350225.1 uncultured Rhodospirillaceae bacterium
CGCCGCGCTCTCCGATCTGGCGCATGAGATACATGCCCATGGCGTAGCCGCCGAGGGCGAAGAAGGCGCCGTGGCCGAGGCTCAGGATGCCGCAATAGCCCCAGATCAGGTCGACCGCGAGGGCGAGCAGGGCATAGCAGAGATACTTGCCGAACAGGCTGACGATGTGGGTCGGGATGTAGAAGGTCGACCCGGCCGGCACCGCGAGGTTGAGGAGCGGCACGATGATCGCCGCGCCCAGGATGATCGCGATGATGAACTGCCCGCCCCGGTCGCCGGCGATCGCGCGCAGGATCGGCCCGGGAGAGAGGATGGAGGTCCGGCCGTTCGCGGGCGGTGCGCCCGGGGCGGTCCCCGCGGTCGTGCTCGTCGCGTCGCTCATTGCTCCACCGCCCGGCCCTTCTGGGCGAACAGGCCGCGAGGGCGGCGCTGGATGAAAAGGATGATGAAGACCAGCACCAGGATCTTGGCGAGGACGGCGCCGGCCACGGGTTCGAGGAACTTGTTGACGACGCCGAGGCTGAGCGCCCCGACGAGGGTGCCCCACAGGTTCCCGACACCGCCGAACACGACGACCATGAAGCTGTCGATGATGTAGCCTTGGCCGAGGTTCGGGCTGACGTTGGTGATCTGGCTGAGCGCCACGCCGGCAATCCCGGCGATGCCGGAGCCGAGCCCGAAGGTCATCATGTCGACCCAGGAATTGCGGATGCCCATGGCGCTCGCCATCCGCCGGTTCTGGGTCACCGCCCGCATCCGGAGGCCGAGCGAGGTCCGGCGCATGACCAGCATCAGGGCCGCAAAGACCAGGAGGGCGAAGAGGATGATCCAGAGCCGGTTGTAGGTAAGGGTCACGCCGCCGACGAGCTCGAACCCGCCGCTCATCCAGGACGGGTTGCCGACCTCCCGGTTCTGCGCGCCGTAGATCGAGCGGATTGCCTGCTGGAGGACGAGGGTCACGCCCGAGGTGGCGAGAAGCGCTTCGAGCGGACGGCCGTAGAGGAAGCGGATGATCCCGCGTTCCATCACCACGCCGACGGCGCCGGAGACGAGGAAGGCGAGCGGGATGGCGACGAGAACCGAATAGTCGAAGAGGTCCGGGAAGCTCGCCCGGAAGACTTCCTGCACCGAGAAGGTCACATAGGCGCCGATCATCACCATCTCGCCATGGGCCATGTTGATGACCCCCATGACGCCGAAGGTGATGGCGAGGCCGATGGCGGCGAGCAACAGGACCGATCCCAGGCTGATGCCGCGGTAGAGGTCGCCGACATCGTTGTAGACCGACAGCCGGCGTTCGATCGATTCGACGATGGTGACCGCGGCTTCCCGGACCTTCGGATCCTTCTCGGCCCAACTGCCGTCCGAGGACTTCAGGGTCAGCGGCTTGAGAAGGGCGATCACCGCCGGGCTCGTTTCGAATTTCAGTTCGCGGATCGCGGCGACCCGCTGGTCCGTATTCTCGCCATGGGCGATCTGCGTCGCGGCGAGCGCGAGGGCGAGTTGCGCGCGTACCCCGGGGTCCTTCTCCTTGGCCAGTGCGGCGCGCAGCAGCGGCAGGAAATTCCTGGCCCGGTCCTTGAACGCGGCCTCGGCGGCGGCGCGGCGGACGGCGGGATCGGGGCTGAAGAGGTTGAGGCTCGCAAGCGCGCCCTGGACGGCGCGCCGGACCCGGTTGTTGACCCGTGCCTTCGTTACCTCGTCGGACTTCAGGCGGACAGTCTTCGAGGGGTCGATCGCGTCGGCGAAGATCATGGGGTCGCCGTCGGTCTTGAGGATGAAAGCGCGTCGGTCGCTGTTTCGGCGATAGATCCGGCCGGCCCGGAAGGCGTTGAGGATGGCGACGGCACGGGGGTCGCCGGTCGCGGCCAGAGCATCGACGGCGCGTGCCTTGGCGGAATAGCTGCCCTTGGCGAGTGCGTCGACCCGGGATCGCAATGTCGCGTCGTCCACCGCCGAGGCTGTCGGCGCCATTGCGGCGAATGCGATGCAGACAAACAGGATGGATTTGATCAGTCGCATGAGTGCCGGGCGAAAGCCGCGAGTGGACGATGGGAGGCGAGGGTGGGGCCGCCGGCCGCGCCGGGCGGCACGACGGCCCCGGTCAGTCGATTACGGCCGGACTATTTCACCGGCGCGTATTTCGGCTTCTCGCAGTTGCCGCAGACCCAGGGGTAGGTCCAGTCAGCGGTCAGCTTCGCACTGGCCGGGATGTAGGGCGACCAGGCGGCGCCCACGATGGGACCCTTGGTCTGCCAGACGATCTCGAACTGGCCGTTCGGCTGGATCTCGCCGATCATCACCGGCTTCGACAGGTGGTGGTTCGGGTTCATCTGGACGATGTAACCGCTGAGCGAGCGCACCTTCTGGCCATACATCGCCTGGCGGACGGCGTCGACGTTGGTCGTGCCGGCCTGCTGGACCGCCTGCACCCACATCTTGAAGCCGATATAGGTGGCCTCCATGGGATCGTTGGTGACCCGCTTGTCACTCTTGGTGAAGGCCTTCCACTTCTTGATGAAGTCGGCATTGGTCGGGTTCTTCACCGACATGAAGTAGTTCCACGCCGCCAGATGACCGACCAGCGGCTTGGTGTCGATGCCCGCCAGTTCCTCCTCGCCGACCGAAAAGGCGATGACCGGAATGTCCTCGGCCTTGATGCCCTGGTTGCCCAGTTCCTTGTAGAAGGGAACGTTGGCATCGCCGTTGATGGTCGAAACGACCGCGGTCTTCTTGCCGGCCGAGCCGAAGGCCTTGATGTCGCAGACGATCGTCTGCCAGTCGGCGCGACCGAACGGCGTGCAGTTGCTCCTGATGTCCTCTTCGGCGCCGCCCTTCG
>CAYGKX010000561.1:0-2833 GCA_964350225.1 uncultured Rhodospirillaceae bacterium
TCTCCTCAGAAAAGCCCCGGCCTGCGAGCCGGGGTTTTTTCTTGCCGAACGCCGACCCTCAATAGCCGCGGGACTGCAGCACGACGACCGTCTGCTTCGCGGGGAGGCCGACCTTCGAGAATCGGGCCGACGGCCCATTGGCCCGGACTGTCGCGAACTTCCGCGCCGTCATCAGGGCGAGGAAGGCCTCCAGGTTGTGGGCGGCATAGCCGTAATGCATCGGGATCACGACCTGCGGGCGCAGGTCGTCGATCACCTTGACCAACTGCTCGTGCGACATCGTGTAACCGTTGTCGATCGGCGCCAGCATGATGTCGATCGACCCCACCCGGCCGGCATGGTCCTTCTTCAGCCGGTGGTGCAGGTGGACCATATGGGTGATGCAGAGGCCCGCGCTTTCGAAGATGAAGATCGAATTGCCGGCGATGCCGCCGGCGTCGGTCAGCATCTCCCGGATGTTGGTCTGGACGTTGGTGACCCTCAGGTCCTGGACCGTCACGTCGTGGCGCGGGATCTTCCCGTTCTCCATCCAGCCCTTGAGGATGTGTTTCACGCCGGGCTCGACGTCGTCGGTGTAGTGGCTCGAATGGGCGCGGTTCATCGTCACGATGTCCGGCGGGAAGGGCGCCCGGTTGTAGCCGTTATAGTCGGTGATCGCCGTCGCATTCAGGTGCGTGCGGATCAGGAAGCTGGAATGGCCGAGGAAGGTCAGCTCCACCTGGCCGGCCGGCAGCTTGGCGCCGCGGTTCGCCGCCTTGGTATCCGCCTGCTTTCCGGCCCCGCCCTTCGCGTCGCCATGGGTATGGCCCTGCGGCCCGCCGTCATGGACGCGCCAGATCCGGGCGGGCGGTCCATCGCGCCGCTCGACGACCGGGAGGCAGCGGGCCGTGGCGGGATCGGTGGCGATGAGGGAAAGGCCGGCTGCCGCGACGGTCAGGAGAGCAAGCCGGGCGAGGCGGGTACGGGAACCGGAGGGTCGGACGACGGTGGAGGCAATCGGCATGCGCGTGGGCTCCAATCCAACGGACGACAGTATCCGGGAATATTGTGCCAGTTCGCGTCGGCCGGCAATGGTGCGGCGCAAAAAATCGTCCCGGCTCAATCGCTTCCGGCGAGGTGGCCCTCCAGAGCCGTGCGGATATCGGGCGGGATCTCCGTCGCCTTTCGCGTGGCGAGGTTCAGCAGGACGGCGTTGAACCGGGTCTCGAACGCGACCTCGCCGTCCTCCACCCGCTCGAGTTCATGAAGGAAGCTCGCGGATTTCGTGCCGACCTTTTCCACCCAGGTCGTGAGGCGAACGACGTCCCCTGCGACGAGTTCGCGGCGGAAACTGGAATCCGCCTGAACGACGGCGAACGACAACTGTCGTTCGCGCAGCTGGCTGGGACCCAACCCCAATCCTGTCTGAAAGGCGAACATGCCGTCGCTGACTGCCGCGAAATAATACTGCACGTTCATGTGGCCCAGATGGTCGCACTGCTTCGGCGCAACCACGGCGCGGTAGGTTTCCATCCGCTCGCTCATACGCCCGCCCCTCCCTTTTCCTGGCGCAATGACCGAAAACTATAGCCGAGGCATGCCCATGGGGCATTAGGATGGGGAAGCCCAAAGAACGGAGGCCCGACGTGACGGCATCTCGCGACACCAGAAAGGCGCTTGAGGTTCAGGAGGAACTTCATTCCCACCTGCCGCCCGACCCCGCCCTCCGCGTGAAGGCGCTGGAAAGCCTGCTGGTGGAGAAGGGCCTTCTCGTCAGCGCGACGGTCGACCGCTGGATCGAGGTGTTCAGCGAGGAGGTCGGACCGAAGAACGGCGCGCGGGTCGTCGCCCGGGCCTGGACCGACCCGGATTTCAAGGCCCGGCTCCTCGCCAACGCGACGGAGGCGATCGTTGAGATGGGCTGCCCGAAGTTCGAGGCCAACAGCCTGGTCGCACTGGAGAACACGCCGGACCGGCATAACGTCGTCGTCTGCACCCTCTGCTCCTGTTACCCGTGGGCGGTGCTGGGCGTGCCGCCGACCTGGTACAAGTCCTTCGCCTACCGCTCCCGGGTCGTCCGCGACCCGCGTGGCGTGCTGCAGGAGTTCGGGCTGGAACTGGGCGAGGATGTCGAAATCCGGGTCTGGGACAGCACGGCGGAGATCCGCTACATGGTCCTCCCGGAGCGCCCGGCGGGCACCGAGGGAATGAGCGCCGACGCCCTGGCCGAACTCGTCACCCGGGACGCGATGGTCGGCACCGCCCGGGTCGCTTCTCCCGCCGGCACGGGGAGCTGAGCGATGGACGGCGTGCACGACATGGGCGGGATGCACGGCTTCGGGCCGGTCGATCTGGCGCCGGACAAGCCGATGGCCAAGGATCAGTGGCGCTCCCGCATGTTCGGGATCGAGCTCTCCTTCACCCAGCCGGGCGGCTTCAACCTCGACTGGATGCGGCATGTCATGGAATGCATGCCGCCCGCCGCCTATCTCGCGAGCGAATATTACGACCGCTGGTACTGGCGGGAGGCGGGCATCCTCGCGACCGCCGGCTGGGTCACCCTGGCGGAGCTTCAGGCCGGAAAGGCGGAGAGCGTGCCCGACGGCCTCGACCCGCCGCTGCCGCCGGAGATGGTGCCCGTGATGCTGGAGGCCGGGCTCGACAGCCGCCGCCCGCCGGAGGGCGAGCCGGCCTTCAAGCCGGGCGACACGGTGCGGACGGCCTTCCACGCGCCGCTCGGCGCGACGCGCCTGCCCCGCTACCTGCGCGGCCATGTCGGGACGGTCGAGGCCTATCACGGGTGGCACGGCTTTCCCGCCGCGGTCGCCCATGGCGACGATGCCGCCGAACCCCT
>CAYGKX010000562.1:0-2269 GCA_964350225.1 uncultured Rhodospirillaceae bacterium
GGTCGGCGCTTTCGGGCGATTTCCGGACATGTCGCTCGGCGATCTTGCGACACCCGTCGTTGCTGCAGTCGCTGCGCTTTTTCATGATTGTGAAGGAGAGAAGGGGTGCATGCGATTTGGCGTGCGCGCCCGTCATCCTATCCTTCGACAGGCTCAGGATGAGGGGAGTGGCTTTGATGTTCAGAACACCCCTCATCCTGAGCCTGTCGAAGGATGCGACGCCGCGCGCCGGCCCCGGCGATCCCCCTCCTTCTCCCTCCCACTCGGGAAGGGGCAGGGGAAATTTCGGCGCGCCTCACGACTTCATTCCACCGGAGCGGCGGCATGAGTGCCGCGCCGTACCAGGTGCTGGTTGCCGGCGGGTCGGTCGGCGCTTTCGGGCGATTTCCGGACATGTCGCTCGGCGGCCTTGCGACCCCCGTCGTTGCTGCGGCCCTGCGTGACGCCGGTGTCGAGGCGCGGGATATCGAGACGGCCTTCGTCGGCAACGCCTTCGGCGGAATGCTTCAGGGCCAGGAATCGGTGCTGGGTCAGATCCTTCTTAACGCCGCCGGGTTGGCCGGAATGCCGATCCATACGGTCAAGAATGCCTGCTCCAGCGGGGCGGACGCGGCCCATCTCGCCTGGACGGCGGTGGCCTACGGCCAGGTCGACTGCGCGCTGGTATTGGGGGCCGAGAAGCTCACCCATGAGGACCGCGGCGCCACCTTCGGAGCGCTGGCGAGCGCGACCGACCGGGCTCCGGCGAGCGACGGCCGTTCCGTCTTCATGGACGTCAACGCCGAACGCGCTCTCCGCTACATGGCGGAGCATGGCGCGACGGCAAAGCATTTCGCCCTCGTCGCCGCGAAGAACCGGGGCCATGCGGTGCTCAACGCGCGCGCGGCCGTCCGGTCGCCGATCGATGTCGATGCGGTGCTGGCGGACCGGGTCGTCGTCGAGCCCCTGACCCGGGCCATGTGCGGCGGCATCGCCGACGGCGCGGCGGCGCTCGTGCTGGTCTCAGAGGGTTTCGCGAAAAAGCGCGGCCTCTCGGGCCCGCGGATCGCGGCCTCCGCGGTCGCGACCGGGCTTCCTGAGGGCGGCGGGCCGAATGCGACCGCCCGGGCCGGCGCGCTCGCTTTCGAAGCGTCCGGCATCGGTCCCCGGGACATCTCGGTTGCCGAGGTTCACGACCCGACCTCGCCCCAGGAAATGTTCGACATCGAGGACCTGCAGCTCGCCGAGCGCGGCGGTGCCATCGCGCTGGTCGAGGCGGGCGAGACGACCCTCGGCGGATGCCTGCCCGTCAACACGTCCGGCGGCCTCTCCGCGCGCGGCCATCCGGTGGGGGCCACTGGCGTCGCCCAGATCGTCGAGATCGCCGAGCAACTCACCGGCCGGGCGGGCGCGCGCCAGGTCGAGGGCGCCACGGCCGGGCTCGCCCAGATGGCCGGCGGCCTTCTGGGCGCCGATTCGGCGGTTGCCGCCGTCCACATCCTGACCCGCTGAGAGAGCGCCGATGCCGAGAGACAACGCCTTCCCCATCCCCGAAGCCTACGATCTGTGGATCGGCAACGAATGGGTGCCGTCGGCCAGCGCGGACGTCCTGGAGAACCGCTCGCCCCTGACCGACGAGGTGATCTGTACGGTCCCGGACGCGAACGAGCGCGACGTCGCGCTGGCGGTGCAGGCCGCATCCCACGCCTGGCGCGGCTGGTCGGAGATGGGCGCGCGCAAGCGGGCGAACCTCATGCTGCAGGTCGCCGACCGCCTGGTCGCCGATGCCGAACGCTTCGCCTGGCTGGAGACGACCGACACCGGCAAGCCCTGGCGGGAGAGCGTCGCCAACGTCCACACGGCGGCCGACCGGCTGCGCTATTACGCAGGTGCCGTCCGGGCGTTCGAGGGCAGCAGCCTGCCGGTCTCGAAACACATCCTGAGCCTGCACCTGCGGGAGCCGCTGGGTGTCGTCGGGATCATGGGCGCCTGGAACTTTCCGCTGAACATGTTCGCGGGGAAGATCGCCCCGGCCATCGCTGCGGGGAACGCCATCGTCTACAAGGCGCCAGAGCCGACGCCGCTGACGACCTTCGCGCTGGCCGAGCTGATGGGCGAGCTTCTGCCCGCCGGTGTCGTGAATGTCGTCACCGGGGGCGGGGCGACGGCCGGCGCGGCGCTGGTCGCCCACCCGGACGTGCGCAAGATCTCGCTCACCGGGTCGACCCGCCAGCCAAACTCGCTGGTCACGTGGACTCGGACGGTGATCTCTTCGGCCGCCGGCGTCGGC
>CAYGKX010000562.1:2279-2829 GCA_964350225.1 uncultured Rhodospirillaceae bacterium
CCCGATGTGCGGAAGATCTCGCTCACCGGATCCGTCGAGACGGGCCGCATCGTCATGGCGAACGCCGCGAAGACGACCAAGCGGGTGACCCTGGAGCTGGGCGGCAAGAACGCCCAGATCGTCTTCCCCGATGCCGACATCGAGGCGGCGGCGCAGGGCATCATGCTCGGCGCCTTCATGAACCAGGGGCAGGTCTGCACCTCCGGCTCCCGCATCTTCGTCCATCGCGACGTCGCGGACGCCCTCCAGTCCCGTGTCGTCGAGCTTATTCCGAAGCTCCGGGTCGGCGATCCGTTCGACAAGGACACCCTCATGGGTTCGATGGTCTATCGGGCGCACCGGGACAAGGTCCTCCGCTATATCGAGCTCGGCAAGGAAGAGGGCGGCGAGATCCTGGCCGGCGGCGGACCGCTGGAGGTTCCGCAATTCCCCAAGGGCCTGTTCGTCCAGCCGACCCTCTTTGCCGGTGTCCAGGACGACATGACATTGGCGCGGGAAGAGGTCTTCGGCCCGGTCGCGACGGTGCACGTCTTCGAGGAAGACGACGAGG
>CAYGKX010000563.1:0-2820 GCA_964350225.1 uncultured Rhodospirillaceae bacterium
TGCCGGTCATCATCCTGGGCGGCATCTATGCCGGCCTCTTCGCGCCGACCGAGGCCGCGGGCGTCGCCTGCGTCTATGTCATCGTCGTGACGATGTTCGTCTACCGCGAGGTAGGGTGGCGGGAATTGTGGGAAACCGCCGTCTCGACGACCTACCTGACGGCCCAGGTGCTCATCATCGTAGCCGCGGCGGGCGTCCTGTCGTGGGTCCTGACGGTCAGCGGCGTACCGATGGCGATCGGCGACTTCATTGGCGGCCTGCAGATGCCGCCCTGGGCGATCATCATCGTGATCAACCTGTTCCTCCTGATCGTGGGCTGCTTCCTCGATCCCAGCTCCGCGATCCTTGTCCTGACCCCGTTGCTGCTGCCGATCGCCAAGAGCATCGGCATCGATCCCATCCATTTCGGTGTGATCATGACGGTCAACCTCAGCATCGGGATGTTCACGCCGCCTTTCGGGCTCAACATCTTCGTCGCCCAGGCGGTCTTCCGGACGCCGCTCTCGGTGCTCTACCCGGGGCTTCTTCCCTTTATCGCGATCAACATCGTGTCGCTCGCGATCATCACCTTCGTCCCCGCTCTTTCCCTGATCCCCGCCCGCGGGCTGGGGTAGCCGACGACCGCGCATGGCTTGCCCGCAGGACAGGCCATCGACACGGCGCGGGTCCCACCCGTAGTCTGTGTCTCGTCGCTGCGCTGGAGGGCGGTATGAAACACGCGATCGCCTGCCTGCTTTTCCTGATCACGCTCGGTGGGGGCGCCGGCGCGTCGGCCGAGACGCGGGTTTGCGGCGGCTTTGTCGGTGCCGGATGCGGACAGGGCGAATGGTGCGATCCTTATCCTGCCATGTGCCAGGTGAGCGACGTTCAGGGTCGTTGCGTCCGGGCGTCGGGCGTCTGTACCCGGGACTATCGGCCGGTCTGCGGCTGTGACGACCGGACCTATGCGAACGATTGCGTTCGACGAGCTGCGAGAGTTGCCAAGAAACATGACGGCGCCTGCCTGGCGAAATAGCGGATTTCCTCGTTCGTGCGATTCCCCCTTCCTCAACCGCCGCGGCGCGGGCAGACGGGGCGGACGATGACACCCGCGCCCCTGTATGTCGTCCAGGGCAGCTTCGGCCGTGTGGCGCACAGCCCGATCCGTCTCTCGATGGCGCCCCATGTCCATCACCATTGCCATGTGCTGATGAATGTCGGGCCGAATCCGGCGGCGATCGAGATCGAGGGCCGGCGCCATCCGATCGCCCGGGACAACGCGATCCTCGTCAATGCCTGGGAACGCCATTGCGTCATGGTCGACGATCCCGGCCGGCCGGCGATGATCCTCGCCTTCTACATCGAGCCGGACTGGCTCGCGGGTGTCGGAGGCGATCCATCGTGGCGTGCGCCGGGTCGTTACTTCGGCCAATCTTCGATCGGCCTGTCCCCGACGGTTCGGGCCCGGCGCGATGCGCTGGTCGAGATGATGGCGGCCCCCTCCGTCGGTTCGGTTGCTGAGGTCGAGGCCTGCATCTTCGGTCTGATCGACCGGCTGGTGCGCGAGAACCCGCCGTCGTCAGGGGCCGGCGGGCCGGGCGATGCCGCCGCGGACCAGGCCATCCACGAGGCGGTACGGCGCATTTGCGCGGCCCATGGCCATGTGCCAGACATGGGCGGTCTGGCCCGCGAACTGGGCCTTTCCCGGCCGCGCTTCTTCGACCGGTTCCGGGCCACGATCGGCGCGCCGCCTGGCCTTTTCGCAAATTATATTCGTTTCGAGACGGCGCTCAGCGAGCTTGAGACCCCGGACCTCCCCCTGATCGACATCTCGCTCGACCTCGGCTTTGCCGAACAAAGCAGTTTCACCCGCTTCTTCGGCAAGCATTTCGGGGTCTCCCCCCGCACCTATCGCCAGTCCCTGAGCGCGCGCCGCGAGGGATAGCCGACCCGACGGTGCGGCCGCCTATCGACGTTCCAGACCGACTTTGAGACGCTCGGACAAGACCGGCGCCACCTCCGCGTCCTAGCCTCGCCCTTCATCCGACACTTCAGCTATCGGGGAGGGGCTTGGTGTCGCAGTCGACAATGGAGGATTAGAGTGAAACTGCGATATCTCTCGACTGCCGCGGCGGCGCTTGCCGTTACGGCCACTGTCCTGCCAGGGACGGCGAGCTCTGAAGAGCTCCGTATCGGGTTCATCAATACCCTGACCGGCGGCGGCGCGATCGTCGGCAAGGAACAGCTTCGCGGCTTCCAGCTCGGTCTCGAGCACCAGGGCTGGAAGAAGGACGGCGACAAGCTGGGCGGCGTGCCCATGAAACTGTTCATCGGCGATGACCAGCAGAAGCCGCAGATCGGGCTTCAGGTGGCGCGCGAATTCCTGCAGTCCGACAAGGTCCACATCATCTCCGGCATCTTCTGGTCGAACGTGCTGCTGCCGGTCCAGCGGGCGACGGTGCGGGCGAAGCGGATCCTCGTGATCACCAACGCGGGCGCAGCACCGACCGCAGGCAAGCGGTGCTCCAAATTCATCGTCAACACCGGCCAGAACAACGACCAGCTGGCCGAGGCGACCGGCGCCCGGATGCAGAAGGACGGGGTCAAGGAAATCTACATCCTCGCCCCGAACTACCAAGCCGGGAAGGACATGATCGCCGGCGCCAAGCGTACCTACAAGGGCACGGTCAAGGGCGAGACCCTGTTCAAGCTGGGCCAGAAGGACTTCCAGGCGGAGATTGCCCGGATCCGCGCGGCCAAACCGGAGGCCGCCTTCGTTTTCGCCCCGGGCGGCATGGGCATCGCCTTCGTCAAGCAGTGGGCGGCGGCAGACATGAAGGA
>CAYGKX010000564.1:0-2795 GCA_964350225.1 uncultured Rhodospirillaceae bacterium
GTAGTCGTTCGGGCAGTCATGGATCGGTCTCCTGCGGGGCGCGCCCGCTCAGGCGACGCGGCGTTTGCCGTCGGTCTCGGGCGGGCGGGGGAGGCGGACGATGCCCGCGTCCGGGGTGGCAGTCTCGCCTTCCCCCGGACGTCGGGACAGGTTGGCGAAGATGCGGGCCAAACCCTGGGCCCCGACGCCGCGCCTGACATACATCCGCTGGCTCCCCTCTCTATCTGGTCCGCTGGCGGCCTAGCGCCAGCCCGCCTGGTCGGCGATGCGCACCGCCTGGGCGTGATACTTGCCGAGGTCGCTCAGCGGCAGGTCGTCGGCCTTGAACTCGCCCCAGGCGGCGACGACCTTGCTCATCGGCACGCCCGACTTGATCGGATATTCGTTGACCGTCTCGGCGTAGATCTTCTGCGCCTCGTTGCCCGACAGGAATTCGATCAGCTTGATCGCGTTCGCCTTGTTCGGCGCCGACCTGGTGACGGCCGCGCCGCTGATATTCACATGGGTGCCGGTCGAGTTCTGGTTCGGCCAGAAGATCTTCACCGTCTCGGCCGCCTTGCGGTCCGACGCGCGGGAGGACTTGGTCAGCTGACCCATGTAATAGGTGTTGGCGATGGCGATGTCGCACTCGCCGGAGGCGACGGCGCGGATCTGGTCGCGGTCGCCGCCCTTGGGCGAGCGGGCGAAATTTTTCACGAAGCCCTTGGCCCAGGCGAGAGTCTTCTCCGGTCCCTCATGGGCGATCATCGAGGAGAGCAGTGACAGATTGTAGACGTTCGAGGAGGAGCGGATGCAGATCCGGCCCTTCCATTTCGGGTCGGACAATGCCCAGTAGGTCGACAGCTCGCTCGGCTTGACCTTGGCCGGGTTGTAGAAGATCGGACGGGCGCGCATCGTCAGGCCGTACCATTTGCCCTCCGGGTGGCGCAGGTTCGCCGGGATGTTCGCGGCCAGGATGGCGGATTCGGACGGCTGCAGGACGCCCGCCTTGTCGAGCATGATGAGCCGCGCCGCGTCCGTCGTCAGCACGATATCCGCCGGGGAATTGCGGCCCTCGGCCTTGAGGCGGGTGAGGGTCCCGCGCTTCATGAATACGACGTTCGTCTTGATGCCCGTGGTCTTTGTGAACCGGTCGAGAAGCGGGCGGATCAGGACTTCCTGACGCTCCGAATAGATATTCACCTCGCCTTGGGCGAGGACGGGGCTGGCGACGGCGCCGAAGGCGACAGGCACGGCGAGAACGGCCGCGAAGACGCTGCGGTACATGCTGGCTTCCTTTCCTACTCTCGGAGAAGAGAGATGAGAATGATTATCAATATCATGGAAACTATGGGGAAACGCCGGCCGGTGCAAGGGCCGATTTGTTACGCCTTCATGAACCTGCGGCGCGATTTCGACGGCGGGGCATCCTGCCGCCTCCCGTACCGTTCCTCTGCGATTTCATCGGCGACCTCGCTGGTCGGCTGATCCTCCGTGTCGGCCCGGGCGAAGATCTCCAGGAGCGTGTCGTCGATGCGCTCCAGCATGTCGCGGGCCTCTTCCAGGGGGATGTCCACCGCGAAGCGCGCGACGTCGATCAGGCCGCCGGCGTTGATGACATAGTCCGGCGCGTAGAGGATGCCGCGGTCCCGCAGGGCGAAGCCGTGGGCCTCGTCGGCCAGTTGGCCGACCCGGCGACGATGGCACACTTCAGGCGCGGCAGGGTGTCGTCGTTCACGATCGCGCCCATGGCGCAGGGGGCGAAGATGTCCGCCTCGGCATCGTAGATCGTGTCGGGCGCGACGACCGTCGCATCGAACTCGCTGGCGACCCGGGCCAGGGCCTCTTCGGAAATGTCTGTCACGATCAGTTTCGCGCCGTCCTCGGCGAGATAGCCGCACAGGTGATAGCCGACATTGCCCACGCCCTGGACGGCAACGGTGAGGCCCGAAAGGTTGGGCCTGCCCAGTTTGTAGCGGGCCGCCGCCTTCATGCCGACGAAGACGCCGCGCGCGGTGGAGGGGGAGGGGTTTCCTGCGCCCGTCGAGACGCCGGTAACATGGTTTGTCTCGGTCTTGATGACATCCATGTCGGCGACGGTGGTCCCGACATCCTCCGCCGTGATGTAGCGGCGGTTCATATGATCGATCTGGCGGCCGAAGGCCTTGAGAAGCGCCTCGGTCTTTTCTGTCCGCGGATCGCCGAGGATGACAGACTTCCCGCCACCGAGGGGCAGCCCCGCCATCGCCGCCTTGTAGGTCATGCCGCGCGACAGGCGCAGCACATCCGTCACCGCGTCCTCCTCGCTGGCGTAGGGATAGAACCGGCAGCCGCCCAGGGCCGGCCCAAGATTCGTGTTGTGGACGGCAACGATGGCCGCAAGACCGCTCGCCGCGTCGCGGCAGAAAACGACCTGTTCGTGGTCGTCGAATTCCTCATGATCGAAGATCGTCATATCTATCCTCCCACTCTGCACAAAAATATGGCACAAGTGCGCCGGGGCCAGGCCCGCCTCAGCTCGCGCCGATACCGCCGAAATCATGGACCTCTGGTACAGCATCGACCCGACGATCCGGAATGTCATCGTCCTGGTGGTAATCGGACTGGTGGCCGGCTGGCTGGCCGCCGTCATCATGAAGGAGCGCCGGATCAGCGTGCTCGGCTACATCGTCATAGGTGTCGTCGGCTCCTTCATCGGCTATTACCTCTTCCGCGTCGTCCAGTTGAAGGTTGGCGGGCCGATCGGCAACTTCGTCGCGGCGCTCGTCGGCGCGCTGATCCTGATCCTTTTGATACGGCTGGTCCGGCGACGATAG